>JALRBF010000257.1 GCA_023262365.1 Burkholderiaceae bacterium | reverse complement strand
ATTGGTCTTGGGCTATTTGCGAAACCAGCGTTTGGTCGGCGATGTGAGCGAGGTCGCATCCATCACCGTCGATTGGGATGCAGGCGAAGATGGCGCAGGTGTGGCGGCGGTCAAAACCCACCAAGGCATTGCCGAGGCGCTGGTGGCCACGGCCATTGGCTTGTTTGCCGCCATTCCCGCGGTGCTGGGGTACAACCGCTTCTCTACCGTGGTCGACCGCGTGGGCAGCCACACCGACACGTTCATGGAAGAGTTTTCGAACATTCTGCAACGTAACCTTAGCAACAAACCCGTCAAGGCCTAGCCCGCGCCATGCCCGCCTTAGCCACCCGCCGCAGCAGCCGCCGCACCATCAACGAAATCAACATGGTGCCCTTCATCGACGTGATGCTGGTGTTGCTCATCATCTTCATGGTCACTGCACCGCTCATCACCCCCAGCCTAATTAACCTGCCCAACGTGGGCAAGGCGCCGCGCCAGCCCGATCACGTCATCACCGTTGAGGTGGCCAAAGACGGCAAACTCTTGGTGCGCGACGGGCGCTGGTCAGGCGCCGTGTCACAGCAAACCCTAGCCAACACGGTGCTTGAGCGGCGCACCGCCTACCGGCAAAAAGACACCTCGGGCAAAGAGCCCGCGGCGCTGGCCGTGGTGATTGCCGCTGACCGGCGCACCGCGTACGACGACGTGGTGCAAACCATGGACGCCCTGCGCCAAGCCGGGGTCGACCGAGTCGGACTGTCGGTCAGCACCAAGCGCTGATTGCCCCCATGAACGGCGTGCCCCAACCTCGCGTTGTGTTGCCCCCCAGCGACGCCATGCGCTGGGCCCCAAGCCTGGGCGGCGCGCTGGTGATGCACTTGCTGCTGGCCCTGGCATTAAGCGCGGGCGTGAACTGGAGCCGCAGCGCCGACCCCCTAACCTACGACGTTGAGCTATGGTCTGCCACACCGCGCTCGGCGCCTCCGCCTGCACCACCCAAACCGGCACCTAAACCGCCACCCGAGCCCAAGCCCGATCCCAAACCTGAGCCCGCGCCGCCCCCACCCGCCAAGCCTGCGCCGCCCCCGCCCCCGCCCAAGGCCGAGGTCACTGAGCAAGACATTGCGGCCCAACGTGCCAAGGCCCAGCGCGAAAAAGAGGCCGAATTGGCCGCACAAAAACGTCGAGCGGCAGAGAAAAAGCGCCTCGAAGAAGAACAAGCCAAGCGCGAGCGAGCCGAGGCCGAGCGAAAAAAGCGCCTAGCCGAAGCTGAAGCCGAACGCCAAAAACGCCAAGCCGAGGCGTTGGCCAAAAAGCAAGCCGAAGAAGCCGCCCGCGCCGAACAACAAGCGGCGCTGGCGAAACAGCTGCGGCAAGAGCAAATGGCCCGACTCTCTACCCTGGCCGGACAAGCCGGCGCCGAGGCCCAAGCCCAGCGCGCCAGCGGCCCCTCACCCTCGTACGCCGGCAAGGTGGTGGCGGCGGTGCGCCCCAACATTATTTTTGGTGAACAGCTCAGCACAAACCCCGAGGCCGTGGTTAAACTGCGCACCAGCCCAACCGGGAACATTCTGGGAAGGGAGTTAATCGAAAGCAGCGGTGTTCCCGCATGGGACGACGCGGTGTTGCGCGCCATTGACCGCACGCAGCGCATGCCCTTGGACGAGGACGGCAGGGTGCCCTCGCCCATGGTGATTGTGTTTAGGCCACGCGACTGAACCCCTAAGCGCCTGTCGCTGTCCGTCTTTTTGTTTCAAAGGCTTCTTACGATGAATACACCATGCCCAACGCCAAGCTGGCGTTACGCTGCGGGGGCGGTTTGCCTGCTTGTGGCCAGCATGGGCGCACACGCCCAATCGGCCCCGGCCCCGGCCCCGGCCACCCAAGCTGCGCAAGGGGCGCAAGGGGCCCAAAGCAAGGCGCCAGGCAACAAGCCCGCACCTGGGGCCAAACCGCCCGCAGGGGGTAAGCGCTTTGGCGCGCCCGCGGCGGTCACCGTAGCCACCGTTGCCCTACAAGATGTGCCCGTGAGCCTGCAAGCCATTGGCTCGGTGGTGGCACTTAACCAGGTTTCTCTGCGCGCCGAGGTTACCGCCCGCGTGCAACGCGTGGTGGTGCAAGAGGGCCAGCGCGTGGCTGCCGGCGCACTGTTGTTTGAGCTAGATGACAGCCGCGTACGCGCCGACCTTGACCGACTGCAAGCCCAACTCACCCGCTCGCAAGCCACGCTGGATGACTTACGGCGTCAGCTTGCCCGTTCGGAAGAACTGCGCGCCAAAAACTTCATTGCCGCCAGTGCCACCGAAACCGTGGCCGCCCAAGTCAAGGCACAGGCGGCGCAGGTCAACGCCGATCAAGCCGCCGTGCAAAGCCAAACGCTGCTTCTGACCAACTACCGCATCCGTGCGCCCTTTGCCGGCACCGTGGGCGCGGTCAGCGTCAGCCCTGGCGCGTTGGTCTCCACCGGCAGCTCGGGCACAGCCCTCGCCAGCCTCGTGCAAACCCACCCCATCGCCATTCAATTCAAGCTACCCGAGCGCGAACTGGGCATGATTACCCGCGCTGGTCTGGGCTCACCCGTAAGCGCCAAGCCGCCGTTTGGCCCACAGTCCAACCAAGCCATTCAAGGCCAGTTGCGCTTTATTGACAACAACGTGGACACCACCAGTGGCACCATCACCATTAAAGCCGAACTGCCTAACCAGCCCCAAACCCTATGGCCCGGGCAGTTGGTGCCGGTTACCCTAGACGCCGGTACGCTGCGCCAAGTAGCCGTGGTCAACCAAGCCGCGTTGCTGCTGGGCGGCAAGCAACCCGCAGTGTACGTGGTGCGCCAAGGCAAGGCCCAACGCCAACCGGTACAGGTGCTACGCTCGTTGGGCGAGCAAGTGGCACTCAAAGGGCTAGCCAACGGCGACCAGGTGGTGCTGCAAGGCCGCGACAATGTTCGCCCCGGAGGCGACGTGCGCGTGGTGCCCACCGTAACCCCCTCGGAGTAAACCATGCGCTGGACTGAAATTTTTATCCGTCGTCCGGTGATGACGGTGCTGCTCAATGTGGCCATGCTTGCCGTGGGCTGGGCCGCGTTGCAGCAAATTCCGGTGGCTGCGCTGCCGCGCTACGACCTGCCCACCATTAACGTGTCGGCCAACCTCAACGGGGCCAGCCCCGAGACCATGGCCCAGTCGGTGGCGCTGCCGCTTGAAAAAGAGTTCTCGCGCATCGCCGGCATACGCGCCATTACTTCCACCAGCTCGCGCGGGCGCACCTCCGTGACCCTCGAATTCGAGCCCAACCGCAACCTTGACGCCGCCGCCGGCGACGTGCAAGCCGCGCTGCTGGCTACGCAGCGGCGCCTGCCCACCGAAATGACCGACCTGCCGGCCTACCGCAAGGTCAACCCCGCCGATGCACCCATTTTGATTTTGGCGCTCAGCTCAGACACCATGAGCCTGACCGACGTGTCAAACTTTGCCGAAAACCTGGTCTCGCCGGCACTGTCCACCATTGAGGGGGTGGCCCAAGTGAGTGTGTGGGGTGCCAAGCGCTACGCCGTGCGCGTGCGCGCCAAACCCGACGAGTTGGCCTTGCGTCAGCTCACCCTTGAAGACCTGGCTACCGCGCTGCGCCAAACCAACTCCAACGCCGCCATGGGCTTGGTGAAGGGCGAGCAGCAATCGCTCATCATTCAGGCCAACACCCAGCTCAAGTCAGCTGCTGAATTTCGCGACATGATCGTCTCGGTGCGCGGCGGCTCCCCGGTTTACCTGCGCGACGTGGCCGACATCACCGACGGTGTGGAAGACGAAGACCGCTTAAGTCGTTTTCAAGGCACCCCGTCAATCATTTTGGGCCTTTACCGCCAGCCCGACGCCAACACCGTAGCGGTAATTGACGGCGTAAGCCAAGCCATACCGCAGCTGCGCGAGCAACTGCCCAAAGGCCTAGAGCTCAACAGCCTAAGCGACCGCAGCACCTCGATTCGCGAAGCGCTGCACGACGTGTACTTTACCCTGGCACTCACCATCGCCTTGGTAATTACCACCATCTTTTTGTTTTTGCGCCGCGCCACGGCCACGCTTATCCCCACGCTGTCCATTCCGGTCTCACTCATTGGCGCCATGACGCTACTTTACGCCTTTGACGGCAGTCTCAACAACGTCTCCATGCTTGGCCTTACCTTGGCCGTGGGGCTGGTGGTGGACGACGCCATTGTGATGCTCGAGAACATCGTGCGCCACATGGAGGCCGGCATGCGCCCCTTTGATGCGGCGCTTCGCGGCGCGCGCGAGGTGGCATTTACCATCATCTCCATCTCAATCTCACTGGTGGCGGTGCTGATACCGATTTTCTTTATGCCCGGCACCCTGGGGCGGCTGTTTCACGAGTTTGCCATCATCGTTGGCCTGTCCATCTTGGTCTCGGCGGTGGTCTCGTTAACGCTGGTGCCCATGTTGTGCAGCCGCTTTTTGCGCCACGAGGGGCACGACGTCAAGCCCACCTTAGCGCTGCGCCTAACGGGCTGGTTTGACTGGCTGTTTCGTGGCATGCTCAACGGCTACACGCGCGCCCTCGACTGGTCGTTGGGTCACCGCGCCGTGATGCTGCTGGTTACGGCCAGCACCTTTGGCCTAACCGCGTGGTTGTTTGTCTCCCTGCCCAAGGGCTACTTTCCCGAAGAAGACATTGGCCAAGTCATGGCCAGCGTGGTCGGTGCGCAAGACGTGGCCCCGGCCACCATGCAGCGCCAACTCGACGCAGTGGCCGCGCGTGTGCAACAAATACCAGCGGTGGACTCCATGGCTGCAGCCGTCTTCAGCGGCAACTTTGGGCGTATGTTCATCTCGCTTAAGCCACGCGCCGAGCGCGGCGACATGAAGCAAGTGCTGGGCGAACTGCGCAAAGCCTCGGGTGGCGTGGCGGGCGTGCGGGTGTTTTTTACCCCGCTGCAAAACCTGCGCGTTGGCGGACGCTTTAGCCGTGCCCGCTACCAGTACACGCTGCAAAGCGTCAGCGGTGGCACGCTCGAGCAATGGGCCAACCGCGTGCAAGAGCGCATGCGCGGCGACGCACGCTTTACCGACATCAACTCAGACGCCGAAAACAACGCCTTACAAGCCGAGCTCATCATTGACCGCCAGCGCATGCAGCTCATGGGCGTGGACGCCCAGTCGCTGCGCAGCCTGCTCTACAGCGCCTACGGCGAGCGCCAGGTTGCCAGCATCTACAGCGACGAAGGCACCTGGTCGGTCATCTTGGGCATCGACGACCGCGCCGGCCAATCTGAGCAAAACGTACTCGACTTGGTGGTGCGCACCCGCAATGGTGAGCTGGTGCCCTTGTCCAGCTTTGCTGGCATCAAGCGTTCGCTGGGGCCCACCAGCATCAACCACCAAGGGCAACTGCAAGCCATTACCATCAGTTTTAACCTTGCCCCTGGGGTGGCCTTGGGTGATGCCACCCGCGCCCTGGACGAAATGGTCAAAAGCATTGAACTGCCGGCCACCATCATCACCAGCTACGGCGGTGACGCCGCGGTGTTTCAAGACTCACAGGCAAGCCAAATTTGGCTGCTGGTGGCTGCGGTGGTGGTGATATACATCTTGCTGGGCATGCTCTACGAGAGCTACATTCACCCCATTACCATTTTGGCGGGCTTGCCCTCGGCCATGGTGGGTGGGTTGCTTACGCTGCAGCTGTTTGGCAAGGACCTCACCATCATCGCCGTCATCGGCTTGCTCATGCTGATTGGCATCGTAAAGAAAAACGCCATCTTGATGATTGACTTTGCCCTAGACGCGCAACGCCACCAGGGCCTATCGCCCACCGAGGCCATTCGACAAGCGTGTGTGCTGCGTTTTCGTCCCATCATGATGACCACGCTCACCGCG
>JALRBF010000170.1 GCA_023262365.1 Burkholderiaceae bacterium | reverse complement strand
AAGCTCGCCTGGAGCAACGAGCTGGCGACCTTCGTGCCGTCCCGGGCAGCGCAGAAGTCGCGCGAGGTCGGTGCGGTCAATGGCGATTTCGGTCTTGCCGACGCACTCGCCGAAGGCACCCGTGCCGGTGTCGCGGCCGCCCGCGATGCCGGTTTCGATGGTGGCGAGGGCAGTGTTCCGACCTGCGAGGCAGCGCCCGGCGACGGCGCGTTCGCCATTCGTCCGCTCTGGGATGTGCCCTGCGGCCGCAAGGGTGCCAAGCGCTTCCTCGACTTTCAGAACGATGTCACCGGCACGAATTTCTTCGATTTCTTGCCGGTTGTTGGCATGCATTTGCACTATACGACCGATGCGCTCTTTTTTGCCCTTGGTGGGGTTGTATACGGTGTCGCCTTTTTTCATGACGCCCGAGTAAACCCGCACAAAGGTGAGCTGGCCCACATAGGGGTCGGTCATGAGCTTAAACGCCAGGCCGGCAAACTTTTCGCCATCGTCGGCTTTGCGGTTGTCGGGTTGCTCTTTTTCGTTTTCCCCAGCGACCGGCGGAATATCCAGGGGCGAGGGCATAAGGTCGACCACGGCATCCAACATACGCTGCACGCCTTTGTTTTTGAATGCGGTGCCGCACAGCATGGGTTGGATCTCACCCGCGATGGTGCGCGCACGCAGGCCAGCCATCACATCCGCCTCCGACAAGTCGCCTTCTTCGAGGTACTTGTTCATGAGTTCTTCGGTGGACTCGGCGGCGGCCTCGACCATTTTTTCACGCCACTCGTTGGCCGAGGCCATGAGCTCGGCCGGAATGTCTTCGTAGGTGAACTTGGTGCCGTTGGCCTCCTCATCCCAAATGATGGCTTTCATTTTGGTGAGGTCTACCACCCCTTTGAAGTTTTCTTCAGCCCCGATGGGGATGACGATGGGGATGGGGTTGGCTTTTAGGCGCAACCGCATTTGGTCGTAGACCTTAAAGAAGTTGGCGCCGGTGCGGTCCATTTTGTTGACGAAAGCCAAGCGCGGCACGTTGTACTTGTTGGCCTGGCGCCATACCGTTTCGGACTGCGGCTGCACGCCACCCACGGCGCAGTACACCATGCACGCGCCGTCGAGTACGCGCATGGAGCGCTCAACCTCAATGGTGAAGTCCACGTGCCCCGGGGTGTCGATGATGTTGATGCGGTGCTCGGGGTAGGACAAGTCCATGCCCTTCCAAAAGCAGGTGGTGGCCGCCGAGGTAATGGTGATGCCGCGCTCTTGCTCTTGCTCCATCCAGTCCATGGTGGCCGCGCCGTCGTGCACTTCACCGATTTTGTGGTTAACCCCGGTGTAAAACAAAATGCGTTCGGTGGTCGTGGTTTTGCCGGCGTCGATGTGCGCCGAAATACCGATGTTGCGATAACGCTCTAGAGGCGTGCTGCGTGGCATGAAAGGTTCTCCAAAACGAAAACCAAGCCCGCACAAGGCGGCGGACCTGGAACAAAAGTGACGGCTGGGGCGCTTAGAAGCGGAAGTGGCTAAAGGCCTTGTTGGCCTCTGCCATGCGGTGGACTTCGTCACGTTTCTTGACGGCACCACCGCGGCCTTCGGCTGCTTCAAGCAGCTCGCCAGCCAGGCGCAGATTCATGGACTTTTCACCGCGCTTCTTGGCAGCTTCGCGAAGCCAGCGCATGGCCAGGGCCGTACGGCGGGCCGGG
>JALRBF010000145.1 GCA_023262365.1 Burkholderiaceae bacterium | reverse complement strand
CTGGCTCGGGCTTGAACCAGTTATCCACGGGCTTAGAGGGCCTCTATTATTCCTACTACCTTGATATAAAGAAATAAAACCATATCACCGCAACCGCAATCCAAAGGCCATCGCTTGAAGTCTCCGGGATAATGGCGGCAGGCTCCTTAGGTGAACGACACGTCCATGCACTATCCCAAAATCTTTGACGTCATCGTGGTAGGTGGCGGGCACGCTGGCACCGAAGCCGCGTTAGCCGCGGCACGCATGGGCTGCCAAACCCTGTTGTTGACGCAACAGATCGAGACTTTGGGCCAAATGAGCTGCAACCCGTCGATTGGTGGCATAGGCAAAGGGCATTTGGCACGCGAGGTTGACGCCATGGGTGGCGCCATGGCTTTGGCCACGGATAGGGCGGGCATTCAATTTCGCATACTCAACGGCAGCAAAGGCCCGGCAGTGCGCGCCACCCGGGCGCAAGCTGACCGTCAGTTGTATCGTGTAGCGATTCGGCAGACGCTAGAAAACCAGGCTAATTTGTCATTATTTCAGCAAACAGTTGACGATTTGCTGGTGGTAGGCGACGCCGTGGGCGGTGTCGTGACGCAGTCGGGTTTGCGGTTTGAAGCCCGTACCGTGGTGCTGACGGCAGGGACGTTTTTGGATGGAAAGATTCATATTGGATTGGAAAACTTTGCCGGTGGCCGTGCCGGTGACGCCGCAGCGGTGCGTTTGTCTGACCGGTTAAAAGAATTGAAGTTGCCGCAAGGGCGGCTTAAGACAGGTACGCCCCCCCGACTGGATGGCCGCACCATTGATTTTGCTCGTTGCGTTGAGCAGTGGGGTGATGGGGTGCCCGGCGGTGAGCGGCAGGCGCATGGGATACCGGTTTTGAGTTTCATGGGCCGGGCGTCGATGCACCCGCAGCAGTTGCCTTGTTGGATTACACACACCAACGAGGCCACGCATGAGGTGATACGCGCCGGTCTGGACCGAAGCCCCATGTTTACCGGCAAGATCGAAGGGGTAGGTCCACGCTATTGTCCCAGTGTGGAGGACAAAATTCACCGATTTGCCGATAAAACCAGCCACCAGGTGTTCTTGGAGCCCGAGGGGCTAACCACCAACGAGTTCTACCCCAACGGCATTTCAACCAGCTTGCCGTTTGACGTGCAGTACGCCATGGTGCGGTCCATTGCTGGCCTTGAGCAAGCTGATATTGTGCGACCTGGGTATGCCATTGAATACGATTATTTTGACCCGCGCGAACTCAAATCAAGCCTGGAGACGCGGGCGATTCGAGGGTTGTATTTTGCCGGGCAGATCAACGGCACCACCGGTTACGAAGAGGCCGCAGCCCAGGGGTTGTACGCGGGTGTGCAGGCGGGGTTGGCCAGTTTGGGGCGCCCGGCTTGGGTGTTGCCCAGGGACCAAGGGTATTTGGGCGTGTTGGTGGACGACTTGGTGAGCAAAGGCGTAACCGAGCCCTATCGCATGTTCACCAGCCGTGCCGAGTTCCGCTTGCAATTGCGCGAAGACAACGCCGACGCCCGCC
>JALRBF010000123.1 GCA_023262365.1 Burkholderiaceae bacterium | reverse complement strand
CCCACCATGCTGAAAGCCAGCGTCAGGACCGGCAGAACCAGTTGGCTGAGAATGAGGCCGATGAGATCGAAGCGGCCCGCCAGAACGGCGTCGAC
The DNA here is from genome assembly GCA_023262365.1 of Burkholderiaceae bacterium. Classification (GTDB taxonomy): domain Bacteria; phylum Pseudomonadota; class Gammaproteobacteria; order Burkholderiales; family Burkholderiaceae_C; genus RS62. Next base: position 5,042 of record JALRBF010000123.1, on the reverse strand, counting down.
GAGATGGAGGCCGGTGCGCTCCGGCAGTTGCACGCCATGGTGGCCTCGGCGTCTTGGTAGGCTTGGGCAATGGGCGCCTCAAGTTGGCGGTAAAACAGCGATTTGCCCATGGCCACGGCCACGGCGGGCTTGGCCACAATTTTTTGCGCCAGCGCCAAGGCTTCGTTGGCCAGTTCGGTGTCTGGTACCACGCGGTTGATGAGGCCGCGTCGAGCGGCTTCGGCCGCGTCGATAAAGTCGCCGGTTAGCAGCATTTCCAGCGCCTGCTTGCGCCCCATGGCGCGGCTTACCCCCACGCTGGGCGTGGAGCAAAACAACCCGTAATTGATGCCCGAGACGGCAAACTTGGCCTTCGGCACGGCCAAGGCCAAGTCGCACATGGCCACCAGTTGGCAGCCCGCGGCCGTGGCCACGCCTTGCACCAGCGCAATCACCGGCTGGGGCATGCGCTGAATGGTGAGCATCATGGCGCTGCACTGGGCAAACAGCGCGCGGTAAAACGCCTCATCGGGTTGGGCGCGCATTTCGCGCAAGTCGTGCCCAGCGCAAAACGCCTTGCCCGTGGCCGCCAGCAACACCACGCGGCACGCGGGGTTGGCGGCTAACGCGTTGAGTGTGTGTTGCATGGCCTTTAACATGTCGCCAGACAGCGGGTTAAATTGCTCGGGTCGGTTAAGCGTGATGCGTGTCACGCCGGGGGCGGGCTCATCGGTAAGCAGCCAAGGGGCTTGTTCGGTCATGTCAGGTCTCCGGTGGGGCCGATGGGGCTTGCTGGCGCTGCAGGGCTTGCTGGCGGATGGCCTGCAGCGTGGTGCGCGAGGTGATTTGTTCGGGGTCAATGGGCAGCTCAAGCAAGGTGCCTTGCTCGCGGGCCAACGCGCGTTGCAGGGCCAGGGCAAAATCGGCCGTGCGCGTGACCCGCTCGGCGGCGTAGCCGTAGGCCTTAGCCAGGGCGCAAAAGTCGGGGTTGCGCAGGGTGGAGCCGCTGACGTGGGTGGGGTACTCGCGCTCTTGATGCATGCGGATGGTGCCGTACATGCCGTTGTTTAGCAGCACCACAATGCTGCGCCCGCCGTGCTGCACGGCGGTGGCAAGCTCTTGACCGTTCATTAAAAAATCGCCGTCGCCCGAAAAGGTAAGCACCGTGCGCCCGGTTACAAGGTTGGCCGCAATGCCTGCGGGTACGCCGTAGCCCATGGCGCCCACGGTGGGGGCGAGTTGGGTTTTGTGGCCCTTGGCCCAGCCGTGATACATAAAAAACCGATGCAACCAACCCGCAAAGTTACCCGCGCCGTTGGTAAGCACCGCCTCGGGCGGCAGCAGTTGCGCGCAGCTGCGCACCACCTCGGCTAGGTCAATCGGGTAGGGCGCGGCCGGGGTGGTGAGGTTGTCCAGGTAAGCCTGTCGCAGCGCCTGGGTGTGCGCCTGCCAAGGCGTTTGGGCGGGAGGCTTGGTGGCAGCCAACGCGGCTGCGGCTTCGGGCATGGTGGCAATGCCCGCCACTTGCGCGTGATACACGCGGTGCAGTTCGTCCGCTGCTGGGTGCAGGTGCAGCAGCGCTTGGCGGGGCTCGGGCACTTGCAGCAGGGTGTAGCCGCTGGTGGTGATTTCGCCTAAGCGGCAGCCCAGCGCCAGCAACACATCGGCCTCGCGCACGGCCTGCGCCAAGGCCGGGGCCACGCCAATGCCTACGTCACCTGCGTAGCAGGGGTGGTGGTTGTCAAACACGTCTTGAAACCGAAACGCGTTGGCCACCGGCAGTTGCCACGCCTGTGCAAACGCCTGCAAGTCGGCCGCGGCCTGCGGCGTCCAGCCCGCGCCACCGGCCAGCACCAAGGGGCGCTTGGCCTGCGCCAGGTGTTGCGCCATGGCCTGGATGGTGGCCGCCGAGGGTGCGGCCACGGCCGGTTCAATGCGCGCCACGGGGCGCGCCTCGGTAAGGGTGGTAAGCATGTCCTCGGGCAGCACCACTACCACCGGCCCGGGGCGGCCCTGCATGGCCGTGGCAAAGGCGCGGGCCACGTATTCGGGTATGCGGTCCACGTGGTCAATGCGCTCCACGCGTTTGGCCAGCCCTTTGGTGTTGGGGCCAAAAAAGCTGGCAAAGTCGATTTCTTGAAACGCTTCGCGGTCGCGCATGTCGCTGGCCACGTCGCCCACAAACATCACCAGTGGCACCGAGTCTTGCGCCGCAGTGTGTAGCCCAATCGCGGCGTTGGCCGCGCCCGGGCCACGCGTGACCAAGCACACGCCGGGGCGCCCGGTTAGGCGGGCGTGCGCATCCGCCATGAACGCGCTGCCGGCTTCTTGGCGGTTGGTAACAAACCGAATGGCCGGCTGCCAGCCGTGCAGGCCTTCAAGTACCGCCAAGTAGCTCTCGCCAGGTACACCAAACACCACCTCAACGCCTTGTTGCACAAGGCATTCAACCAGCAAATGACCGCCGGGCTGGCGCATGGGGTTACGCCGGTGCGGCCTGCGCGGCGGGGTAGCCGATGGTGTCCAACGCGCTGGCTAAGTGGGCCACCGCGCGCTGCGGGTGGTGCAGCTTGTCTAGGCCAAACAGGCCAATGCGAAAGGTGCAAAAACCCTCGGGCTCGTTGCACTGCAGCGGTACCCCGGCGGCGGTTTGTAACCCGGCTTGCATAAACTTTTTGCCGTTGTGCAGTTCGGGGTCGGTGGTGTGGCACACCACCACGCCGGGGGCTTCGTAGCCCGGGGCGGCCACGCTGGCAAAGCCGCGCTGGGCCAGCAGCTCGCGCACCATCTGCCCCAGGGCCCATTGCTCGTCTTGCACCTTGCTGTAGCCGTAGGCCTGCATCTCGCGCATGGTTTGGGCCAGCGTAACCAAGGCGTCGGTGGGCATCGTGGTGTGGTAGGCGTGGCCGCCATTCAGGTAGGCCTGCATGATGCCGTGCCAGCGCTTAAGGTCGCAGGCAAAACTGCTGCTTTGGGTGGTGGCAAGGGCGGCCACGGCGCGATCGCCCAGCATCACCATGGCGCACGCCGGCGAGGCGCTCCAGCCCTTTTGGGGGGCGGTAACCAGCACGTCCACCCCCAGCGCTTGCATGTCCACCCACAGCGCGCCCGAGGCAATGCAGTCAAGCACCAGCAAGCCGCCCACCTCGTGCGTGGCCTGAGCCAGTTGGCGTAGGTAGTCGTTGGGCAGCAGCGTGCCAGCTGAGGTTTCAACGTGAGGCGCAAACACCACCGCCGGGCGGTTGGTGCGAATGGCCCGCGTTACTTCGTCGATTGGGCAGGGTGCCCATGCTGCCTGGGCTTCGCTTGAGAGCGGGCGTGCCATGCACACGGTGCTGTGGCTGGCGATGCCGCCGGCGTCCAAAATTTGTGTCCAGCGGTAGCTGAACCAGCCGTTGCGTACCACCAACACCGGCTGCTGGTTGGCAAACTGGCGCGCCACGGCTTCCATGCCAAACGTGCCGCTGCCGGGGACGATGACGGCCGAGGCGGCGTGGTAAGTTTGGGTGAGCGCGGCGTGCAACTCGCGCATGACGCCTTGAAAGCGCTGCGACATGTGATTGAGTGCCCGGTCGGTGTAAACCACCGAAAATTCAAGCAAACCGTCGGGGTCTACCGTGGGGTGCAGTCCTGCCATGGGGTACCTCCAGCCAATCCTGTACTGTACCGGAAAGCGCGTCACCCTTGTGATTACGCGGGTTCGGCGGCGTGAAACTGCAGCGCCGCCAAGCTGGCGTACAGGCCGCCTTGGTCGCGCAGTTGCGCATGGGTGCCGGTTTCTACCAATTGCCCGTGGTCCAGCACCCAAATCACGTCGGCCTTTTGCACGGTGGCAAGGCGGTGCGCAATCACCAGCGTGGTGCGCCCCTGCATGGCCGACTCCAGCGCTTGCTGCACCACCTGTTCGCTGTGCGCATCAAGGGCGCTGGTGGCCTCGTCCAGCAACAGCAAGGGCGGGTTTTTTAGCAGCGCGCGGGCAATGGCAATGCGCTGACGTTGCCCGCCCGATAAGCGCACGCCGCGCTCGCCCAGCTCGGTTTGGTAGCCCTGGGGCAGGGCTTCAATAAATTCGTGCGCGTGCGCTGCCCTGGCTGCGGCTTGCACGCGCGCGGCGCTGGCGTTGGGGTCGGCGTAAGCAATGTTGTCGTGCGCCGAGCCGGCAAACAGCACCGGCTCTTGCGGCACCACCCCCACGCGTTGGCGCAGCTGCGCCAGACCCAGTTGGGGCAGCGGCACGCCGTCCAGCGCAATGTGGCCTTGCTCGGGGTCGTAAAAGCGCAGCAGCAGCTGAAACAGCGTGGTTTTGCCCGCGCCGCTGGGGCCCACCACCGCCACCGTTTGCCCGGGCTGCACCTCGGCGGTGATGCGCTGCAAGGCCCAGGTGTGCGGCCGCGAGGGGTAGCGAAACCCCACCCCCTGCAGCGCCAGCGCCGCCCCGTTGGCCCGCGGGGGCAAGGCCACCGGGTGCGCCGGCTCGGGCAAGGTGGTGTGCGTGCCCAGCAGCTCCATCAGCCGCTCCGTAGCGCCGGCGGCGCGTTGCAAGTCACCGTACACCTCGCCAATGACGGCCACCGCGCTGGCCAGCAGCACAATGTAAACCACGGTTTGGCCCAGCATGCCGGCGCTGGTGCGCCCCTCTTGCACCGCCACCACGCCCAAGTACAGCCCCCACAGCAAGGCGGCGCTGGTCGTCAAAATAATAAAACCCACCAACACCGCGCGCGCCCGTGCCCGGCGCAGGGCCGCCCGCACCGTTTGCTGCACCGCCTGGCCAAAGCGGGCGGCCTCACGGCCCTCGGCGGCCACGCTTTGCACCACCGCAATACCACCCAGCACCTCGGTGGCCATGGCGCTGCTGTCGGCCATGCGGTCTTGATTGGCACGTGACAAGCGCCGCACATTAACCTTGCTGGAAAAGTTTTATTTTTTTTATTGGCTTCGAGATGAATACTCCAATATTCTTGTTGAATAAATTTATCAATCTCATCTTCCCGTTCACATATTAACCTCAATGCTGGACTCTGAACTCTTCCAGCTGATAAACCTCTTCTAATTTTTTTCCA
>JALRBF010000022.1 GCA_023262365.1 Burkholderiaceae bacterium | reverse complement strand
CCGAGGCCGAACGCACCAAGGCACGGCCATTGGCCTCGTGCGCCAGCGCAAAGTAGTCGCCCACCTCGGGCACGGCCAAGGCGTGGCCCACGTAGCGTGGCCCGGTTTTAAACAGCGACTCGGTTTCGCGTCGCAGCAGCGCCTCGTCAAAGTACGCCGAGACCGGCAATTGGCTGTGCGCCAGCGGGAAAGTTTGGCTCAAGTCGGACACGGACGTCACCCCCTGCATGACCCCCAGGGACGGGGGCAACCACCTTATGTGCGGCTGTCAAAACGACGCGGCCGCGACCTCCTTACGCTGCAATTAGCGAAAACAACGATTTTAGCCCGCCACCCCTACAATCGTCTCATGTCCGCCAAAAAACCCGCCATCCCCTCGGTTGCTGAACCTCAGCCCGAGCCCGCCACCTACGAAGCCGCCATGGCCGAGTTGGAGCAACTGGTGCGTGGGCTGGAGACTGGGCAAATGCCGCTTGACGAATTGCTGGCGCAGCACCAGCGCGGCAGCGATTTGCTGGCCTACTGCCGCGACCGGCTGGCCCAACTCGAGAGCCAAGTTGAGGTGCTGAAAGACCAGGCCGACGGCAAAGGCCCCGGCCCTGTGGCATGAGCGGATGGGGGCCGCCCCCGTGGGCCAGCACGCAACTGCCTGCGGTTGAAGAGGCGCTGGGCCGGTGGGTGCCGGGTGCAGCCACCGACGATTTGGCCCAAGCCATGCAACACGCCGTCTTGGGCGGGGGCAAGCGGCTGCGCCCCTTGCTTGTGCTGGCCACCGCCGAGGCCGTAAGCGGCAACGTGCTACAGACGCTAGGCCTGGCGCAGCGCGACGGCTTGCTGCGTTGCGCGGTGGCCGTGGAATTGATACATGCGTACTCGTTGATACACGACGACATGCCGTGCATGGACAACGACGTGTTGCGTCGCGGGCAGCCCACGGTGCACGTCAAATACGGTGAGGCTGTGGCGCTGCTGGCGGGCGACGCGCTGCAAACGCTGGCCTTTGAATTGCTGGCCGGGGCCGACGCCAGTTGGCCGGCTGCAACCCGCTTGCACTGGGTGCAAACGCTGGCCATCGCCGCGGGCGCCGGGGGCATGTGCGGTGGCCAAGCCATTGACTTGGCCCACGTGGGGCAAGCCATGACCCAACCCGCGCTGGAGCGCATGCACGCCCTAAAAACCGGGGCTCTGTTGCACGCCAGCGTCATGCTCGGCGCCGTGGCGGGTGGGGCCAGCGCGCCGCAGCTCGAGCACCTGTCGCACTTTGGGCGGCGCTTGGGGCTGGCGTTTCAGGTGGTTGACGACGTGTTGGACGTGACCGCCGACACCGCCACGTTAGGCAAAACCGCCGGCAAAGACGAACAACACAACAAACCCACCTACGTGGCGCTGCTGGGCTTGGACAAGGCCCAGCGTTACGCCGAGCAGGTGACCGATGAGGCCTTGCGTGCCTTGCGCGCCAGTGCCTGTGCGTCACCTGAGGCGCTGCAAGGTTTGGCCCAGTGGGTCACGCGGCGCCAACATTGATAGCATTGCAGCATGGCCAACTTGCTCAGCACCATCAACGACCCCAGTGACCTGCGCCAACTGCGGCGCGACCAGCTGCCCACCCTGGCCGACGAGTTGCGCGATTTTTTGCTGCACAGCGTCGCCGCCACCGGCGGGCACTTAAGCTCCAACCTGGGCACGGTGGAACTTACCATTGCCTTGCACTACGTGTTTCAAACGCCCCGAGACCGCTTGGTGTGGGACGTCGGGCATCAAACCTACCCGCACAAAATTCTCACTGGCCGGCGCGACCGCATGCACAGCTTGCGCCAGCTCGGTGGCATCAGTGGTTTTCCGGTACGCAGCGAATGCCCTTACGACACCTTTGGCACGGCGCACTCGTCCACCTCCATCTCGGCGGCGCTGGGCATGGCCGTGGCGGCAGCGCAAAAGGGTGACGACCGCCACTGCGTGGCCATCATTGGTGACGGCGCCATGTCCGCTGGCATGGCTTTTGAAGCCATGAATAACGCCGGCGTGCTCGACGCCAAGCTGTTGGTGGTGCTCAACGACAACGACATGTCCATCTCGCCGGCGGTGGGCGCACTCAATCGCTACTTGGCGCAGCTCATGAGCGGGCGGTTTTATGCCGCGGCCAAAGACGTGAGCAAACGCGTGCTCAAAAATGCCCCGCCGCTGTTTGAATTGGCCAAGCGCTTTGAAGAACAGGCCAAGGGCTTGGTGGTGCCGGCCACGCTGTTTGAGAAGTTTGGCTTTAACTACATCGGGCCGATCGACGGGCACGACCTCGAGTCGCTCATCCCCACCCTAGAGAACTTGCGCCACCTTGAAGGGCCACAGTTTTTGCACGTGGTGACACGCAAGGGGGCGGGCTACGACAAAGCCGAGGCCGACCCGATTGCCTACCACGGCCCGGGCAAGTTTGATCCGTCGGTGGGCCTTAAGCCGCCAGCGCAGCCGGGTAAGC
>JALRBF010000278.1 GCA_023262365.1 Burkholderiaceae bacterium | reverse complement strand
GTTGGTGTAGTTGCTTACCGCTTTGGCCTGCGTCAGGGTGATGTTGACGTGATGCCGGGTGTAGCTGCTGGTTTTAACACGTATGCCGCGTGCCATGCCCTCTTCACCCAGGTACGCACCCCAGGCCCATGCCGCCACAATAACGTGGATTCGGTTGCCTTTGGGGCTGACGCCTAGCTTTTCGGCGCCAATAAAAACCAGCGGACGGATGTAGCAGCTGGTGAGTTGGTTTTGTCGCACCACCTCGCATTGCGCGTCGTTGAGCGCTTGCGGCGTGAACGGGATGTTCATGCGCAGAATTTTGGCGCTGTTAAACAGGCGCTGCGTGTGCTCGGCCAAGCGAAAAATGGCCGTGCCTTGCGCGGTTTGATAAGCTCGCACCCCCTCAAACGCACCGCAGCCGTAATGCAGGGTGTGGGTGAGCACATGCACCTTGGCGTCACGCCAAGGTACCCACTGCCCATCCATCCAAATCTTGCCGTCTTGGTCTGCCAGCGATTGGGGCGCAGCCATCTTGTTGCTCCAACAAAAAACGAAAGAACACAATTGTATGGCCGCGGCCACGCCCCTGGGCGGCGTTGGCTTAGGCCGCCGCGTTTAGTACCTGCTCGGTGGTTTTGCCAAAGCGGCGCACGCGTCCGGCAAACCAGGCCAGCGCCGCGTCAAGGGCTTTGGCGTCAAAGTCGGGCCACAGCGTGTCGGTAAAGTACAACTCGGTGTAGGCGGTTTGCCACAACAAAAAGTTGCTCAGCCGACGCTCACCAGCCGTGCGCACCAACAAATCGGGGGCGGGTAGGTCGGGACTAAACAAATACTGGGCCAGCGCGGCTTCAGTCAGCGCGGCAGGTTCTGCCCCGGGGTTGGCTTGCAGCCACCGTTGCATGGCCCCCAGCAGTTCGGCGCGGCCGCCGTAGTTCACTGCCAGTTGCAGCACCAAGCGGTTTGCGCCGGCCGTGGCCGCTTCGGCTTGGCTTATGGCTTGCTGCAGCGATTCGGAAAACACCGAGCGGTCACCGATGACACGCAGTTGCACGCCGTTGCGCTGCATGTCGGCAATTTCGTTTTGCAAGTAGCGCGCAAACAGCGCCATCAGCGCACCTACCTCGTTGGCCGGGCGGGCCCAGTTTTCGGTGCTAAACGCGTACAGGGTCACGGCCTGCACCCCGCGTTGGGCGCAGTGCTCAATTACCGTGCGCACCTGAGCGGCTCCCTTGACATGGCCGGCGGCACGTGGCAGCCGCCGCTGGCGTGCCCAGCGTCCGTTGCCGTCCATGATGAAGGCAACGTGGCGGGGGGTGGCAGGGGCAGAGTCGGTGAACATAAAGAGCCGGCGGTTAACCCCGCATTGTATGCGGCTACCCCCCAGGTGTGGGGCCGGCCTGACGCACCGCGGCCAAGGCTTCGTCCACCCGGTCAACCGGCAGCAGGGTCAGCCCTTGCAGGCTGGCGTCTTGGCGCTTGGGGGCATTGGCCTTGGGCAGCACCGCGTACGAAAACCCCAACTTGGCCGCTTCGCGCAGCCGCTCAAGGCCACGCGGTGCGGGGCGAATTTCGCCAGCCAAGCCCAGCTCGCCAAACGCCACCAAGCCCGGCGGCAGGGCGCGACCGCGTAAGCTGCTTTGAATCGCCAGCAGCACCGCCACATCGGCTGCCGGCTCGCTGATGCGCATGCCGCCCACGGCGTTGACGAACACATCTTGGTCGGCGCACGAAACCCCGCCGTGCCGATGCAGCACCGCCAGCAGCATGGCCAGCCGATCGCGCTCCAACCCCACGCTTAGGCGTCGCGGGCTGGCCCCGCCGCCGTCCACCAGCGCCTGTACCTCCACCAGCAGGGGCCGCGAGCCCTCCAGCGTGGCCAAGACGCAGGCACCGGGCACCGGGTTGGCGTGCTGGCTTAAAAAAATGGCGCTTGGGTTGCTTACGCCACGCAGGCCGCGCTCGGTCATGGCAAACACGCCCAGCTCGTTGACCGCGCCAAACCGGTTTTTGGCCGCGCGCACCAGGCGGTGGTTGGAGTGGCTGTCGCCTTCAAAGTACAACACCGCGTCCACCATGTGCTCGAGCACGCGCGGCCCGGCCAGCGCGCCTTCTTTGGTGACATGTCCCACCAGCACCAGCGTCATGCCCGTGGCTTTGGCCACGCGTGTTAGGTGCGCGGCGCACTCGCGCACCTGCGCCACCGAGCCAGGGGCCGACGAAAGCGTGTCGGTGTACACCGTCTGAATCGAATCAATCACGGCAATGCGCGGGGCCTCGGCCTCCATGGTGGCCACGATGCGCTCGAGCGAAATTTCGGCCATGACGCGCACGTCGCCATTGGTTAGCCCCAGCCGTTGCGCGCGCAGCGCGACCTGAGCGGCCGATTCTTCGCCGGTGACGTACAAGGTGGGCTCGTGCGCTGCCATGGCCGAGAGCGCCTGCAACAGCAACGTGGACTTGCCAATGCCCGGGTCGCCGCCAATAAGCACCACCTCGCCGTCCACCCAGCCACCGCCCAACACGCGGTCGAGTTCGGGCAAGCCGGTGGGGCGACGCTGGACTTCGGCCAGCGCAATGTCGCGCAGTGCCTGCGCCGGCGCCGCGGCCACCAAACCGGCCATGCGGTGCTTGCCCGGGGCGGGCGAAGCGGTTTGCTCAACCAGTGCGTTCCATGCCTCACATTCTGGGCATTTACCCAGCCATTTGGGGCTTTGCGCGCCGCACGATTGGCAAACGTAAAGCGTTTTGGCTTTAACCACGGCCGAGGGTTGCCGCGCTTAGGCGTGTTGCAGCAGGCGTGCCGCGTCGATGGCAAAGTAGGTAAGAATGCCGTCGGCCCCGGCGCGCTTAAAGCCCAGCAAGCTCTCCATCATCACGCCGTCGTGGTCCAGCCAACCCTGAGCTGCCGCGCCTTTCATCATGGCGTATTCGCCGCTGACTTGGTAGGCAAACGTGGGCACGCCAAAGCTGTCTTTGACGCGACGCACCATGTCCAAATACGGCATGCCGGGCTTGACCATCACCATGTCCGCGCCCTCGGCCAAGTCCAGCGCCACCTCGCGCAGCGCCTCGTCGCTGTTGGCCGGGTCCATTTGGTAGACCTTCTTGTTGCCCTTTCCCAGGTTGCTCGCCGAGCCCACCGCGTCGCGAAACGGGCCGTAAAACGCACTGGCGTACTTGGCGCTGTAGGCCATGATGCGCGTGTGAATGTGGCCGTCGCGCTCCAGTGCTTGGCGTATGGCCCCAATGCGTCCGTCCATCATGTCGCTGGGGGCCACCACGTCAACCCCTGCTTGGGCTTGCACCAGGGCTTGCTGCACCAGCACCTCGGTGGTGGCGTCGTTCATGATGTAGCCGGTTTCGTCCAGCAGCCCGTCTTGGCCGTGGCTGGTAAAGGGGTCAAGCGCCACGTCGGTGAGCACGCCCAGGTTGGGGCAGGCGTCTTTGATGGCGCGCACCGTGCGCGGCACCAGCCCATCGGGGTTGGTGGCTTCGCGGCCGTCTGGGGTTTTGCGCGCCGCGTCAATCACCGGAAACAGCGCCAGGTACGGAATACCCAACGACTCGCAAGTCTTGGCCACCGGCAGCAGCAAGTCCACGCTCAAGCGCTCCACGCCCGGCATGGACGGTACGGCTTGGCGCAGGTTGTGGCCTTCGTGCACAAACACCGGGTAAATCAAGTCGTTGACCGACAGCGTGTGCTCTTGAACCAATCGGCGCGTGAAGTCGTCGCGGCGTAAACGACGCGGGCGACTCACGGGAAACGGCGGGGGGGTAAAAGTGGGGCGACGCATGGCTGGCATTGTGGCGCAAAAAAGACGATTTGCACGCACCGAGCAGAACTGCGTATACTCGAGCGCGAGTGCTGTTGAGAGACGGTGCTCCCCGCTTTTCCTCCCTGAGCGGGAGCCTTTTCTGTGTGACAACGGTAAGGCTTTGCCGCCCGGCCTTTTGGCCGGGCTTTTTTTTGTTTGTTGCCGCCGTACACTTTGCCCATGCTGTGGCTTAAGTCCTTTCACATTTTGTTTGTGGCCAGTTGGTTTGCGGGTCTGTTTTATTTGCCACGCATTTTTGTCAACTTGGCCATGGTGCCCGCCGCCAGCGAAGCTGAGCGTGTGCGGTTGCTGTTGATGGCGCGTAAGTTGTTGCGCTTCATGACGATTTTGGCTGTGCCAGCGCTGGTTTTGGGCTTTGTGCTGTGGCTGGTCTACGGCATCGGGCAAGGCCAGGGGTGGGTGCATGCCAAGCTCAGCGTGGTGGCTTTGGTTGGCCTTTATCACCACCAATGCGCGCGCGTGCTCAAGCGCTTTGAAGCGGGCCAGGAGTCGCACGGGCATGTTTGGTTTCGCTGGTTCAACGAGGCGCCCGTCATCATGATGTTGGCGGCCATCGTGCTGGCGGTGGTCAAGCCTTTTTGACTTGCGATCGGGGCTTTGACGCATGGCAGCTTTGATGAGCGCAGCCACGGCGCGCGCCAGTGCCGGTTTGGCGTTGGCGGTGGTGGTCTACGCCAGCCTCTACCCTTTTGAAGGTTGGCGCGACCAAGCGCCGACATGGGGCGAGTGGTGGCGATCGCCCTGGCCCAAGTATTGGACGGCCTGGGACTTGTGGGTCAACTGGTTGGGCTATGTGCCCTTGGGGGCGGCCTTCGCCTCGTGGCTGGGTCGTCAAAAGCCGTCTTGGCCGCGTGCGGTTTTAGCGGTGTTGTTGGCCAGTGCGGTGTCGTTTGCGTTGGAGTCCTTGCAAAGTGGCATGGTGCACCGGGTCGCCTCTAACTTGGATTGGGCCTTGAACACGCTGGGGGCTTTGTGTGGGGTGGGGGTGATGGGCGTGGCCTTGCGCTCATCCTGGCCGCAGGCGTTCAGCGTTTGGCGCCGAGCGCACTTGTTCAAGGGCGCGGGTTTGATGTTGTTGGTGTTGGCGCTGTGGCTGCTGCTGCAACCCTTGCCCATGTTGTTGCCGTTTGCGGTTGGGCGGCTGCCGCCGCAGTGGTGGGATCAAGCTGCGGCAACCGTCCCACGGTGGTGGCCCCAGTTCACGCCGTGGGTGTGGGCGCATTGGACTTGGCCTCAACAGGCGGCCAGTTTGGTGGCGCTGCTGGCCGTCCCAGCGGGTGTGCTGCGCTTCACTTGGCGTGATGTCTGGTCTCGCGTGGCGGGGGTGTGGTTGTTTTTGGCTTTGGCTGTGCTGCTGCCGACCTTGGCGCACGCCTGGAGTTATGGCTGGTCGCATGCAGGTGACTGGTTGATGCCGCCCGTCATCGAGTCGGGATTGATGGCCGCCGCGCTGGCGTCCTTGCTGATGGTGTTGCCTGCGCTGTTGGTGGCCTGGTGTTTGTTCCTTGCGCTGGTGGCTCAGTATTTGGGCGTCAATGCGCTGGCGGAAACGGGTTACTGGACCTTGCACTGGCAGAGCTTTACCCAGGGTCAATTTGTGCGCTGGTACGGTTTGCTGGCTTGGGTCGCGGTCTTGTGGCCTGTATTGACCTTGATCATGTTGGTGCGAAGCCGGTGGATGACCCGTGCCCAAGTCAAGGCTTGACCGCCCTCCTACAATTCGCGCCATGGATGCCTCTGCAAATACCGCTTATTACCAGCGTCATGTGTTTTTTTGCCTCAATGAGCGCGCCAACGGCGAGGCCTGTTGTGCGCAACAGGCCGCCAAATCGGGCTTTGACCATTGCAAGGCGCGTGTCAAGGCCCTGGGTTTGGCGGGTGTCGGGCAGGTGCGGGTGAACAAAGCCGGGTGTTTGGATCGCTGTGCTGGTGCGCCGGTGGCGGTGGTGTATCCCGAAGGTGTTTGGTACACCTTTGTGGATCAGTCGGATGTGGATGAAATCGTCGACCGCCACCTCGCCAATGGCGAGGTGGTGGAGCGCTTGTTGTTACCCGCAAGCGTCGGGCGTTGAGCATGAACCCGGGGACCCAGCGCCTGCACATTGAAGGCCCGGCCGGGTGCATCGCCGTCGCTGTAGATGCGCCCACCGGGGAGCCGGTAGGCACCGCGGTGTTGGCGCACCCGCACCCTTTGTTTGGCGGCACCATGGACAACAAGGTGGTTCAAACTCTGGCGCGCGCTGTGGTTCAGGCGGGTTGGCGGGCGGTGCGATTCAATTTCAGAGGGGTCGGTGACAGCGAAGGCACTTACGCCGAAGGTCTGGGTGAGCGCGAAGACATGCAGGCGG
>JALRBF010000231.1 GCA_023262365.1 Burkholderiaceae bacterium | reverse complement strand
GGCGTGGCTGTCGTTTGTGCAAACCGGCCGCGCGCGCGCCAGCATTCGCAGCCACCTTAAAACCATGGCCAACTCCGAGGCGCGGCGCCTGGGCGAAAAAATGCTGCGCCAGGCGCTGCGGGCCGAGGGCGTGGCGCAGGTGCCGCCGGTGGATGACGCAACCCAGGAATTGTGGGACAAGGTGCTACGCTTTGCCGGCAACAAAACCACCGACGACTTGCTGGGCGATTTGGGACTGGGCAAGCGCATTGCCAGCATGGTGGCCAAAAAAATCGCTGCGTTGCTGATTGAGGCCGGTCAAGCCCCGGACATGCTGCTACTCACCCGCGCACGCTTTGCCAGCGAAACCCCCACCGAAGACCAACTCAGCCAAGGCGTGCTTACGCTAGACGGCAGCGAAGGCAGCTCGGTGCACTACGCGCCGTGCTGCACACCCATACCGGGCGACCGCATCGTGGGCTACTTGGGGCGCGGCGAAGGGCTGATGGTGCACACCGAAGAATGCCCCAACATCCGCCGCTTGCTCGAGCGAGACCGCGAGCGGTTTTTGCCTGTGGAGTGGAGCGACGAGCCCAGCCGCACCTTTGACTGCAAGCTGCACGTGGTGCTGCAGCAGCATAAGCAGTCGCTGGGACGCGTGGCCAGCGCGCTTAACCATGCCGAGGTTGACATCACTCACGTTGAGATGGGCGCTGACCGTGACCAAATGGAATTGCAACTGACCGTGGCGGTACGCGACCGGGTGCATTTGGCCGGGGTGATGCGCGGTCTGCGCCGCACCCACCAGGTGCTGCGCGTGCAGCGCGGCCGTGGCCGCGGCTAACAAGCGGGGTAGCTTACCTCGTCCACCTCAAGTACCACCGGGCCTTGTGGGGTGTGCAACCGCACCGCATCGCCCACTCGGCTGCGCAGCAGCGCCCGCCCCACGGGCGATACCCAACTCACCTCGCCGCGTAGGCTGTCGGTTTCGTCCACGCCTTTAATGGTCACGGTGCGCGCCTGGCCGCTGGGCTCAAGGTAGGTAACCGTGGCCCCAAAAAACACCTGTTCACTGCCGGCGTGTACGCTGGGGTCAACCACCACCGCGCATTGCATGCGCTTGGTTAAAAACCGCACGCGTCGGTCAATTTCACGCAGCCTGCGCTTGCCGTAAAGATAGTCGCCGTTTTCTGAGCGATCACCATTGCTGGCGGCCCATGCCACACGCTCCACCACTTGGGGGCGCTCCACTTCAAGCAGTTGCTTGGCCTCGGCCCGCAGCGCGGCCAAGCCTGCAGGGGTGATGTAGTTTTTTTCCACGCCCGCAGTGTAGCCAAGCCAACACCCGCCACCACACCCACCGCTGCACCCACGCCAAGCCCCAAGCGTGATACAAAGCGGTATGTTCGCAAGCATTGACCTCACCCAAGCCCCAAGCCCCAACGCACGCGGCCAGTTGCACGGCCAGCACGCCGCCGAGCAAATTGGCCACAGCCTGCACAACTACACCGCGCTTTTTGCCAGCTGCGGCATTGATTGGCCCGAGGCATGCCGGCGCGCCAGCGCGCTGCGCGACGCTATCGGTGCGCTGAACCCGGCGTGGATAGACGAAATGGACGGCATTGCCCAAGGCTGCGGCCAAGACTCAGCCAGCATTTATGCGCTGAACTGCCGCACCGAGATTTTGCCGCCCAACTACTTGGGCGCCGCCACCGATGACGGCGAGTGCACCGCCATTGGCGTGGCCCCACAGGCCAGCGCCAACGGCCAGGTGTGGCTGGCGCAAAACTGGGACTGGCTGGGCAGCCAGCGCCAGGCACTGGTGCGGCTGCACACCACCACGGCCAGCGGGGTGGGGGTGCGCACCCTAACCGAGGCCGGTATGTTGGCCAAAATTGGGTTAAACGATGCCGGGCTGGCCATTGGTTTGAACATCTTGCGCTCCAACAACGACGGCGCCCGCCCCGGTGTGCCCGTGCACATCATGCTGCGCGAATTGCTTGAGTGCGACAGCGTGGCCCATGCGCGGCAGCGGTTGACGCAGGCCCAGGCCATTGGCTTTGGCGCCTCGTCCAACATTCCATGCGCCGACGCCCAAGGCGAGGTGGTGAGCTTTGAGCTGGCCCCGGCAGGGCTGGCTGAGTGGCCGGCGGTAGAGGGCGTGATGACGCACACCAACCATTTTTTGTGCGACAC
>JALRBF010000225.1 GCA_023262365.1 Burkholderiaceae bacterium | reverse complement strand
ATCACGCCGGTGGCCGGGTCCACCTTTATTTGCAGCTTCATCACGTCGCCGCAGGCCGGCGCACCCACCATTCCGGTGCCCACGCTGTCGTCGCTTTTGTCAAAGCTGCCCACATTGCGTGGGTTTTCGTAGTGATCGATGACTTTTTCTGAATATGCCATGAGGTGCTTCTCCGAGATGCAGGGACTTGTTTAGTGTGCCGCCCACTGAATGGTGGACAGGTCCACGCCTTCTTTGACCATTTCCCACAACGGCGAGAGCTCGCGCAGCTTATGCACGTTGTCGGCAATGGCGCCAATGGCGTAATCAATTTGTTCTTCGGTGGTCCAACGACCAATGGTGATGCGCAGGCTGCTGTGCGCCAGCTCGTCGCTACGGCCCAGGGCGCGCAGCACATAACTGGGCTCCAGGCTGGCCGAGGTGCAAGCCGAGCCGCTTGAGACGGCCAAGCCTTTGATGCCCATGATGAGCGATTCGCCCTCAACGTAGTTAAAGCTCATGTTCACGTTGTGCGGCACGCGCTGGGTGGCATGGCCATTGAGGTACGAGGCCTCGATTTGCCCCAGGCCACCGAGCAAGCGGTCGTGCAGGGCTTGAATGCGCACCAGCTCGTCGGCCATTTCGTTTTGTGCAATGGCATAAGCCGCCCCCATGCCCACGCACTGATGGGTGGGCAAGGTGCCCGAGCGCATGCCGCGCTCGTGTCCACCGCCGTGCATTTGCGCCTCAATGCGCACCCGGGGCTTGCGCCGCACGTACAGCGCGCCAATGCCTTTGGGGCCGTAGGTTTTGTGCGCCGTCAGGCTCATTAGGTCCACTGGCAAGGTGCGCAAGTCAATGGCCACGCGTCCGGTGGCTTGGGCGCCGTCCACATGAAACACCACGCCTTTTTCGCGGCACAGCGCGCCGATGCTGGCAATGTCTTGCACCACGCCAATTTCGTTGTTCACCATCATCACGCTCACCAACACCGTGTCGGGGCGAATCGCCTCGCGCAGCGCCTCAAGCGAGACCAAGCCGTCTTCTTGCACGTCAAGGTAGGTCACCTCAAAGCCTTGGCGCTCGAGTTCGCGGCAGGTGTCAAGCACCGCTTTGTGCTCGGTTTTTACCGTAATGAGGTGTTTGCCCTTGGACTGGTAAAAGTGCGCCGCACCCTTAATGGCCAAGTTGTCGGATTCGGTGGCGCCACTGGTCCACACAATTTCGCGCGGGTCGGCACCAATTAGGCTGGCCACTTGCTCGCGCGCGGTCTCTACGGCGCGCTCGGCCTCCCAGCCCCAGGCGTGGCTGCGCGAGGCGGGGTTGCCGTGGTGCTCGTACAACCAAGGCACCATGGCCTCCACCACCCGCGGGTCACACGGGTTGGTGGCGCTGTAGTCCATGTAAATCGGAAAGTGTGGTGTGCTGCTCATGATGGACAACTTGCTCCTTAACCTTTGGCCGCCACGGCGCCCAAGGCAAACACCGAATTGGGGCCGGTGGCGCGCACCGGCTTGAGTGCAGGGTTGGCCGCCATGGTGCGCTTGACCGATGCCGGCTGCTCAATTACCACCCCTTTGGAAATTTGGTCGTCAACCAGTTTTTGCAGGGTAATAGAGTCGAGAAAGTCCACCATTCGGGCGTTAAGTGAGGCCCACAACTCGTGCGTCATGCAGCGGTTGCCCTCGCCGTGGCAGTCTTGCTTGCCGCCGCATTGGGTTGCGTCCAGCGGTTCGTCCACCGAAATGATGATGTCGGCCACGGTGATTTCGGGTGCCTTGCGCGCCAGGCGGTAGCCGCCGCCGGGGCCGCGCACCGATTCCACCAAGTGGTGTCGGCGCAACTTACCAAACAGCTGCTCAAGGTACGATAGGGAGATGCGCTGGCGCTGGCTGATGGCCGCCAACGTCACGGGGCCGCCGCTTTCACGCAGGGCCAAATCGATCATGGCGGTTACCGCGAAGCGGCCTTTGGTCGTAAGTCGCATGGCTTAACCTTTCTGCAATTCCGATCAACGAAGTCAAGTATAGCAGAAAAACCTAGCAAAACGCTCAACTAAACCCTAGGCCGCACGGGGTTGCCCCACCCCCGCGCTGCCCATGCCAAGCAGCCGGCTGCGCAGGCGCTGCAACTGGTCTCGGGCCTGGGCGGCTTTTTCAAACTCCAGCTGACGGGCGTGCTCGAGCATGGCTTTTTCCACGCGTTTAATTTCGCGTGCCAAGGCTACCTCGTCAAGTTCGTCCACCACCTCTTGCTGGGCCTGCGCCTGGGCCAGGCGGTTGGCCTCGGCTTGTGACTTGTCGCTGTACACCCCTTCGATTAGGTCTTTGACGCGCTTGACCACGCCGCGCGGCTCAATGCCGTGCTGCGCGTTAAAGGCCACTTGCTTGGCGCGGCGGCGTTCGGTCTCGTCCATGGCGCGGCGCATCGAGTCGGTGATGCGGTCGGCGTACAAAATGGCCTTACCCTCCACATGGCGCGCGGCACGGCCAATGGTTTGAATCAACGAGCGCTCGGAGCGCAAAAAGCCTTCTTTGTCGGCATCCAAAATGGCCACCAGCGAGACTTCGGGAATATCCAGCCCTTCGCGCAGCAGGTTAATGCCCACCAGCACATCAAAACTGCCCAAACGCAGGTCGCGAACAATCTCCACGCGCTCCACGGTGTCGATGTCGCTGTGCAAATACCGCACCCGCACCCCGTTGTCGGCCAAGTAGTCGGTTAGTTGCTCGGCCATGCGCTTGGTAAGCGTGGTCACCAGCACGCGCTGTTGGCGTTGCACACGCAGCCGAATTTCTTGCAGCACATCGTCCACTTGTTCCGGCGCTGGCCGTACCTCCACCGCAGGGTCCACCAAGCCGGTAGGGCGCACCACTTGCTCCACCACCTGCCCCGCGCGTTGTTTTTCGTAGTCCGCCGGGGTGGCCGAGACAAACACCGTTTGCCGCATGCGCTGCTCAAACTCGGCGAGCTTGAGTGGCCGGTTGTCCAGCGCACTGGGCAGGCGAAAGCCGTACTCCACCAGCGTGGTTTTGCGCGCATGGTCGCCGTTGTACATGCCCGAGAATTGCCCCATGGTGACGTGACTCTCGTCCACAAACATCAGCGCATCGGCAGGCAAATAGTCCACCAGCGTAGAGGGTGGCTCACCCGGGGCCGTGCCGGCAAGGTGGCGCGAGTAGTTCTCAATGCCTTTGCAGTGCCCCACCTCGGTGAGCATTTCCAAATCAAACCGGGTGCGCTGCTCCAGGCGCTGGGCCTCAACCAGTTTGTT
>JALRBF010000223.1 GCA_023262365.1 Burkholderiaceae bacterium | reverse complement strand
TGTCTGGCGATTGATTCATACCGAGGCGACTGACGCCAATGGGACTCGTTTGACTGCACCCTACGGGGGCGAACACGCCACGGGGCTGATCAGCCTCTCAGATGATGGACGCATGGCGTGCGTACTTTGCAACGGCAACCCCAACCTGGCCGAGGGCGAGACGCGGGAGTATGTCTCGTACTGTGGTGTTTACCGAATTGAGGGTGAACAACTCATCACCAAGGTGGATGCAAGCTCACGCGCCGATTGGATGGGAACGGAGCAAGTGCGCACCTGGTCATTGACGGGCGATGTGTTGGAGCTTCGCCCACCACTGCGCGCGTATGCCGCCGCGCCCGAGCAGCGTGTCTTGAGGTGGCAGCGCGTTGGCGACCTATAACCGCCCAAGCTTTTCTTTGGCACCAGCGTAAAGCACGTCGCGCAGTGCACCCGATGCTTTTGCGTGAAACGCGACGCACTCGGGGTCCATATCAAATTGTGGTCGGGGTGTGTGGGAAAAGTGCCCGTGGGTATCCTCACCCCGCACCAAGGCCCCACAGTCCCACTCGACCACTTGTTGCTGAGTATCTGGCGGCATAAAGTGCATCGATACGCCTATCCGGCGATCGTCGGAGAGGTTGGGGCCAGAGCCGTGGGCTAGGCAGTAGTTGTGCAGCGACATTTGACCAGCCCGAAGCGGCATGCTGACCGCTTGTGCGGTGTCAAGGTTCACAATCCGCTGCCCGCGGGTGAGCATGTTGTTCTCATCGTAGGTGTCTTCGTGCTCGAGGGTGGTACCGACGTGGGTACGAGGGATGACCGACATGCACCCAGCCTGCTCGCTGGCGTCAGAGATGGCAAACCATGCCGTCACGACGCGCCGGCTTGACAGCCCCCAGTACGTGTTGTCTTGATGCCAGTCGACAAAACTTTTGGAGCCCGCCTCTTTAATCCAAAAAATCGTGCCCCAACACATGATGTTGGGCCCGATGAGCGACTCGATGGGGTCCAGCACCGCAGGGCTATGAATCAGCTCGTCGAGCCACTTAAATAATAAGAAGGCGCGACTTCTTTGATTGGCGTGCAGTGCCCCGCCCTGGGTTGCCTCGAATGCCTCAAGCTTTTGCCTGATTTTGAGTGCCGATTCGGGTGACATCACGTCAACTGCCCCGATGTAGCCCTCGTCACGGTATTGCTCAAGTAGATTGCTTGGCAGTTTAGACATGGGGTCTCCGTGCAAACAATGCCTAACAGTATGCCAACTCGGGGGGCAATTGACCAGTTACACCCGTTGTGGCCGATTAAACCCGGGCGACTCCGAATATTGCCAAAATGGTACAGAATCTGGCAGGTTTCAGATAAACCGCCACTTACTTACGGAGTTGTCGATGAAAGTCTTTCGCGCAAGAGAAGAAGCCCTCCCCTCTGAGGAGCGTGGTGCCACGTTTACCGGCAAAGTATGGGCCGACCCGGTGATGGCCGCCACCGATGGTGTAGGCATCAACAACGTATTTTTCTCGCCTGGGGCCCGCACGTTTTGGCACCAGCACGAGGTGGGGCAGGTGCTCAACGTGGTGGCAGGCAAGGGCTGGGTGTGCAAAGAGGGCGAGACCCCACGCGAGATTCGCACCGGCGACGTGGTGTGGATTGGCCCAGGCGAGCGCCACTGGCACGGCGCGGCCGAAGGCAGTTACATGATTCACATGGCCACCTCAATTGGCCAAACCACCTGGGCCGAAGAGGTTTCGCAAGCCGATTACAACAAGCGCTAGGGGGCTGGTGTGAGCACCCGATTGCTGCTGACCGGGCACAGCCGAGGCTTGGGTGCGGCCATTGCCGCACAGGCCAAGCGGCGCGGGATTGCGGTGTTGGGTTTGTCGCGCGGCTCGGGTGGGCTGCCGTTGGTACAAGCCGATACCGTACCCGACTGGCACGCGTCGCAGTGGCGCGATGGTGGCGAGGTGCGGCTGGACTTGTCTGACCAGGTGGCGCTGCAGGCTTGGCTGAACAGCGGCACGATGCAGTCTTTTTTTGAGGGCAGTGATCGGGCCTTACTCATCAACAATGCGGGTTTGGTCAGTCCAATTGGCCCAGTGGGGCGGCTGTCGGTCGCAGATGTGTTTACCACGGTGGGCCTGAACGTGGCTGCAGCGTTGGCGCTGGCCGATGCCTGGGCAAATCAAACCCATGCGCGGGTGAGCGACAGGCGACTGCTCCACATCTCCAGCGGTGCCGCGCGGTCGCCCTACGCAGGCTGGAACGTGTATTGCGCCACCAAAGCCGCATTGGATCACCACGCCCGCTGCGTGCAGCTTGAGGCCCAACAGCCTAACACCGCGCACGGTGTACGGGTGTGTTCGCTGGCGCCGGGCATTATTGATACCGACATGCAGGCTCACATTCGCAGCAGCGACGCGGCCGATTTTCCGCTTAGGCCCAAGTTTGACGAACTCAAGGCTACCGGCGCGTTGCTCGATGCCGATGGCGTAGCCACGCGTTTGCTGGACTTTTGTCTCAGCCCTGCTTTTGGGCAGGAACCGGTGGCTGATTTGCGTGATGTACGGCCGTGAGGTGCTTGTTGGCTGTACGCCATACCTTGGCTGCCATGCTGGCCTGGGTTATGTTGACGGGTATGGCCATGGCGGTTGAAGAGCCCCCGTACCAAACGCTGATGGCTGAGGCGCCATTTGAGTTGCGACGCTATCCCGGATTTGTGGTGGCCGAGACGCAGTTAGACGGCGACTTTGACTCGGCCAGTCGGCAGGGGTTTCGCCGCATTGCGGGGTATATTTTTGGCGGCAACACCGGTGGCGAGGGCGAGAGCCGAAAAATCGCCATGACGGCGCCGGTGACGGTGCAACCCGATCGCGAGGGCTGGCGCTTGCACTTTGTGATGCCCAGCCAAGAGACGCTGGAGACGCTGCCTAAACCCGAAAGCGCCGAGGTGTCGTTGCGCCAAGTGGCGGCGCACGAGGTGGCCGTGGTGCGGTTTAGCGGCTTTACCACGCAAGCTGCAATTGCCGAGCAAACGCAGCGCCTACGCCAGTGGATGCAACAAAAAGGCCTGCAAGCGGCCGAGGGTGAGCCGCAGATTGCGCGTTACGATGACCCGTTTACGCTGCCGTGGCGGCGGCGCAACGAGATTTTGATTCAGCTGCAGCCGCGCTAGGGCGTGGGGCTAGGGTACAGGCCCAAGGTTTGGCCCTGCAGTCTGGCCAGCCCCAGCAGGGCCGCCGTAAAGGGGGCCGGTTGTCCGGTGATTTGCGCCAGCTCGTATACGCTGGCCACCAAGGCGTCGAGCTCAAGTGGACGGTTGGCCTTTACGTCTTGCAGCATTGAGGTGGTAAAGGCGCCGAGCTTGCGCGTCATGGCGTGGCGGTCGTGGGGGTTTTGGTCAATGGCCACGCCAAGTTGCTGGCCAATGGCTTTGGCCTCTTGCATCACGGCCGATAAAAAATCCACCACCAGTGGGTCGTTCATGATGCGGTCGGTGGTGGCACCGGTAAGCGCGCTTACCGGGTTAACCGTCATGTTGCCCCACAGTTTGTACCAAATGTCGCGCTGAATGCATGGGCTGAGTGTTGCATCAAACCCGGCTTGCTGCAGCATGGCGTGCAGTGCCTGCGCTCTTGGGGTGGTTTGGCCCGAGGGCTCGCCCACAATTAAGCCCTGGCCAAAGGCGTGGCGCACCACCCCGGGTGCGTCGGTGGCGCAGCTGGCGTGCACCACGCCGCCCAGCACGTGATGGCTGGGAATGGCTTGCGCAATGTGGCCGTGCGGGTCAATGCTGCGCAGCGGCGTGTTGGCGTAGGCGCCGCCAAAACCTTGCAGGTACCACCACGGTACGCCGTTCATGGCGGTATAAACCACCGTTTGCGGCCCCAGCAAGGGCGCCAGCGTGGGCGCCACGCCCGCCAAGCCGGTGGCCTTAACGGCAAGAATCACCAAGTCTTGCGGGCCAAGTTCGTCGGGGTTGTCGGTGGCGTGCATGGCCGCTTGCAAGTTGCCAGCGGGCGAGTGCAGTTGCAGCGGCTGCGATTGCAAAGCCGCCAAGGTGTTGCCCCGTGCCAAGCCGCTGAGTTGCACCCCGGGCAGCTGAGCCAGTTTGGCGCCCATCCAGCCGCCAATGGCGCCCACACCCACCACACAAACTTTTTGCAACATGCGCGCCCTTAGTACCGGTAGCTGGGGTCGATGCGCTCGACTTGGCGCACCAAGGCATTGAACATTTCGGCGCCTGCTTCGCCCCGCTTGGGGTCAAACTGCAGCGCGTCGCGGGTGCATTTTTCTGCCACGGCCTCGGGTATGGGCAAGGGTGCCCCCATGCTTAGGGTGGCCAGTTGAATTTCGCAGGCGCGGTTTAGGGTCCACAAAATGGCAAAGGCCTGCGGCAGTGTGCCGCCCCACGACAACAGGCCGTGGTTTTTCAAAATCACGGCTTGCTTGGTGCCTATGCTTTGCAGCAGGCGGGGGCCTTCGTCAGCGTGCACGGTGATGCCCTCAAATTCGTGTGTGGCCACCATGTGGTGCAGCTGCGCCGAGTAAAAGTTGCTTTGCGACAAACCGCTGGCCAAAGAGGCCACGGCCACACCTGCCGTGGTGTGGGTGTGCATGATGGCGTGCGCGCCGGGCAGCCCGGCGTGCAGCGTGCTGTGTAGCACGTAGCCTGCGGGGTTAATGGGGTACTGCGACGGGCTAAGGATGTTGCCTGCAAGGTCAATCTTGACCAAGTTGGACGCCGTGACCTCGGTGTAATGCAGGCCAAACGGGTTGATTAAAAACTGCATCTCGCCCGGGGCCACGCTGTCGGGTACGCGCAGGGTGATGTGGTTGTAAATCATCTCGGTCCAGCCGAGCATGGCAAAAATGCGGTAACACGCGGCCAGTTGTTGGCGCGCGGCCCATTCGTCGGGGTGGTGGTGGGTGGGGCTTGGCATGGTTGGGATGATAGGGGCTAAACAAAATCAAAGCGCAAACAGCCCAGCGGGCCGTAGTCGGCCTCAAACGCGTCGCCACGCTTGGCCGCCACCGGGCGTGTAAACGAACCGGCCAGCACAATTTGACCGGCTTGCAGCGCCTCGCCCCAAGGCGCCAATTTGTTGGCCAGCCACGCCACGCCAATGGCTGGGTGCCCTTGCACACCAGCGGCCAAGCCGGTTTCTTCTACCACGCCGTTTTGCCGTAGCACGGCGCCACACCAGGGCAAGTCAACCTCGTGCGGCTTGACCCGCGCGCCACCCACCACAATCGCGGCGTTGGCGGCGTTGTCGCTGATGGTGTCATACACCTTGCGCATGGCCTGGGTGTCGCGGTCAAACTGCTCAATGCGCGCGTCAATGATTTCAATGGCAGGTGTCACGTATTCGGTGGCCTCCAGTACCTGCTCCATGGTCACGCTTGGGCCACTTAGCGCAGTTTTCAAAACAAACGCCAGTTCCACTTCAACGCGGGGCGCGATGAAGCGCGCATGCGGGATGGCCAGTGTTTGGTCAGGTGTGCAGGTCAGCAGCATGTCGTTGAGTAGCGTGCCGTAGTCGGGTTCGGTGATTTGGCTGGCCTGCTGCATGGCGCGGCTGGTGAGGCCGATTTTGTGACCAATCACGCGTTGGCCGCGGGCCAACTTAAGCGCCACCCA
>JALRBF010000037.1 GCA_023262365.1 Burkholderiaceae bacterium | reverse complement strand
TGACCGTTACCGAGCAACCTCATGAGCGATTCATTACTTGACAAGATTTTTCTTCAGGCGCGTACCGCCAACGGCTTCACCGACCAACCGGTGTCGGCCGATTTGCTGCAACAGGTGTACGACTTGGCCAAAATGGGCCCCACCTCAATGAACACCCAGCCCACGCGCTACATGTTTTTAACCAGCCCCGAGGCCAAGGCCAAACTGATGCCGGCTCTGATGCCGGGCAACGTGGACAAGACGCAAAGCGCCCCGGTGACGGTGATTGTGGCCACCGACACGCGCTTTTATGAATTCATGCCCACCGTGTGGCACGTGGAGGGCGCGCAGGCCAATTTTGAAGCCAACGCGGCCATGGCACAGGCCACGGCCACGCGCAACGGCACCCTGGGCGGCGCGTACTTCATGATGGCCGCGCGCGCTCTGGGCTTAGATTGCGGCCCCATGAGCGGGTTTGACCTGGCCAAGGTCAACCAAGCGTTTTTTGCCGACGGCCGCTACCAAACCAACTTTTTGATCAATCTTGGCTACGCCGACGCAAGCAAAACCTTTGCCCGTAACCGGCGGCTGGATTTTGCCGAGGCGTGCCAAGTCCTCTGAGCCAGCCGCTGCCCACGCGCTAGGCGAACAAGGCGTCGTCAAAAATCGCCACGGCTCGCGTCCAGCCGGCCGAGGCGCCACGAATTTTGTGCGGAAAGCAGCTGATGTAAAAACCGCTGCTGGGCAGCGACTCCAGGTTGTGCAGCTTCTCTAGGTGGCAGTAGCCAATGTCGCGCCCGGCCTTGTGCCCCTCCCAAATCAGTGAGGCGTCGCCGGTGGCGCTGTATTTTTGCGCGGTGTGCACAAACGGTGCGTCCCAGCTCCAGGCGTCGGTGCCGGTTAAGCGTACCCCGCGCTCAAGCAAATACATGGTGGCGTCGTACCCCATGCCGCAGCCTGAACTCACGTAATCGGGCTGCCCGTAGCGTGAGCCGGCGCGGGTGTTAACCACCACGATCTCAAGCGGTGACAACGTGTGGCCAATGCGCTGCAATTCTTGCGCCACGTCTTGCGCCGTCACCACGTAGCCGTCAGGCTTTTGGGTAAAGTCCAGCTTCACCCCGGGCTGAAAACACCACTCCAGCGGCACCTCGTCAATGGCAATGGCGGGTTTTTTCTCGCCCAGCGCCTTGTCCATGGTGCTATGAAAGTGATACGGCGCGTCCAAGTGCGTGCCGTTGTGGGTGCACAGCTGCACCATCTCCACCGCCCAGCCCTCGCCGTCGGGCAAGTCCTCTTTTTTTAAGCCCGGAAAAAACGGCGCAATTTGCTCGTAGGTTTGCTCGTGGGTGAAGTAGTCGATGTTGGGCTTGAACGCCGGTGGGTCGCTCAGCACATCGTTTTCTAAAAAAATCGACAAATCCACAAAACGGCGGGTCATGGGTGTTCTTCCTAGGGTTTTCGATAGGCCGGGCACACCAAAGTGTGCATGCCCCAATGGGCGCATGCGCCATAGTAGCCCATGGTAAACATCCGGCCAAGCCCGTGTCACCTCGCCGCTGCCGCACACCCCTGCCTCGGGGTAGACTGCCGGGTCTGCCGGGGCTTGCACCCGGCACAACTCACTCAGGAGGCAACAAGCCATGCATTTACTTAACTTCATTGGCGACGACGGCGGGCCCCGACTCGGTGTGGTCAAAGACGACGCCGTGGTGGATTTAACCAGCAAAGGCTACCCCAGCAGCGTGGACGAGTTGTTGCGCAGTGGGCAGTCGCTCATCGACGCCATCAAGGCCGATTGGAGCGCGCTCACCGCCACGGTGAGCCTGGCCAACGTCAAGTGGTTGCCGCCGGTGCTCAACCCCAGCAAGGCCATTGCCGTGGGGCTGAACTACGTGGACCACGCCGCCGAGTCGCCCTACAAAGATGCCCCCAAGTACCCGGTGCTGTTTCATCGCTTTCCCTCGTCGTGGGTGGCGCACGAGCAGCCACTGATTCGCCCCCGCATCTCCGAGCAGTTTGACTACGAGGGCGAGATCGCCGTGGTCATCGGCACCGCTGGGCGCTACATCAAGCCCGAAGACGCGCTCAAGCACGTGGCCGGTTACGCCTTGTTTAACGACGGCTCGATTCGCGACTACCAGTTCAAGTCGCACCAGTGGATGATGGGTAAAAACGTCGACGCCACCACCGATGCCGCCACGTATGACGCCGGCGCCATCACCGTGCTGGAGGGCCTCGAGGCCGTACGCAAGCG
>JALRBF010000018.1 GCA_023262365.1 Burkholderiaceae bacterium | reverse complement strand
GAGGCAAACTCTTTGCTGTAGCCTACTTGGCGCATGCCAGCAATGGCAATCGTGCCAATGGCCACCACCGTGGCCGGTGACGAGCCAGACAACGCCGCAAACATCATGCACGCCAGCACAGAGGCCATGGCCAAACCGCCTCGAAATGATCCAACCACCGCAATGGCAAAGCGAATCAGCCGCTGGGCCACGCCGCCGGTGGACATGAACGCCGAGGCCAAAATAAAAAACGGAATGGCAAGCAAGGTGTAATGCGTGCCCACACCAAACAAGGAAATCGCCACCGAAGACAGTGAGTCGGTGGTAAACAACGCGACGTACAGCACCGACGACAAGCCCAGCGCCAACCCAACCGGCACGCCCAAAAACAACAGCGCCAGCAGCAAGCCAAACAAAAACAAAGTTGCCACGGTAGCTCCTAGGGTGAATCAGTTGCCTTTTAAAACGCCTTGGTTTTGCTGCACCAGCTCTTCGGCTTCGTGCCCGGCGATGATCATGGCGCGCTCGCCACGGTAAATGGCCACCATGGCCTGCAAGCTGCGAAAGGCGAGCAACGCCAGGCTAATGGGCAGCGCCAACAGCACCAGCCAGCGCGGCACACGGTCTTTCCATCCCATCGATTCGTGCAGCCACGTTGGCCAGCGCAGCTCTTCGGCCCCAATGTTGATCTTGTACATCTTTGACCAATAATCAATCGCGCCCGAGCGCGTGTCCACGCCCAGCCAGCTCAGCCAAGTGGCGTCGAGCAACAACAAGGCATACACCGCGCCCGAGGCCGCGCCGCCGATGGCAATCCAGCGTCCCAGCCCCGCCGGAAACCGTTTGAGCGCGACATCCACGCCCAAATGTACGCCTCGTTTCAGGCCATAGGCCATGCCGAACAGAATCATCCAGCTGAAACACGCCATAACAAACTCAAGTGCCGCCGCCCAGCCGGTGTTAAACAGGTAGCGCGCCACGACCTGCCCAAAAGACACCAAGGTGATCAGGCTGAGCAATGACACCAGTAGGTTTTCTTCCAGCCGGTTCACGGTGTCTGCGGCGTAGCGCTCCCAAACAAAGAGTGCCACGATCAAAAGCAACAGCAACGCATGGGGCCAAAGCGTCATGGGATGATCCTTACAAGCAGCTTTGGGGGGCAAACCCAAAGCCGGACCGGGTTTAAAAAAAGCCCGGTGGCGATCACGTCGTCAGCGGGCTTGGTAGAAGAGGCGCCCAGAGGGCGTTGGCGCCCCCACGGGTACATCAAGGCTTAGCTGTTGGCTGCGGCCTTGACGATGTCGGGGCCGATTTCTTTTTCAAACTGCTTCCACACCGGCATCATGGCGTCGACCCAAGCTTTACGCTGCGCGGCATTGAGGGTGCGGATTGTGCCGCCGGCCTTAACGATGTTGCTGCGGTTGAGGGCTTCGGCGGCCTTTACGCTGTTGTTGGCTTCGATGGTGACATCGTTGGCGATGCGCATCAGTTTGGCGCGAACGTCGGGCTTCAAGCTGTCCAAGAATTCTTTGGAGGTCATGAACAAGTAGGCCAGCATTTGGTGGTTGGTTTCGGTGGTGCCGTCTTGCACCTCAAAGAACTTCTTGGTGTAGATGTTGGCCCAGGTGTTTTCTTGACCATCAACCACTTTGGTTTGCAGCGCGCCGTAAACCTCGGCAAAGGCCATGGGTTGAGGTGACGCGCCCATGGCAGCGATCATGGCCTTGGCCACGTCAGAGGTTTGTACGCGGAACTTCAGCCCTTTGGCATCGGCTGGGGTGAGCAGCGGCTTGTTGGCCGAGAAGTACTTCATGCCAGCGGCCCAGTAGCCAAGACCCACAAAACCCACGTCTTCCATGGAGTTGAGCAGGCTCTTGCCGGTTTTGCTTTGGGTAAAGCGCATGCCAGCGTCCATGTCTTTGAAAATGAACGGCAGGTCGAACACGCCGAGCTTTTTGGTGTATGAACCAAACTTAGAGAGCGATGGCGCCAAAAACTGAACGTCGCCCAGTAGCAACGCCTCAAGCTCTTTGGAGTCACCAAACAGCGTGCTGTTGGGGTACACCTCCACACACATGACCCCGTTGAGCTCTTTGTTGACCCGGGCGGCAAACGAATTGGCGGCCACGACCTTGGGGTGCGTGGTGCCGCCAGTAACGTGTGAGAACTTAGTTACTCGCTCTCCAGGGTCGCAGTCATTGGCCATGGCGGCGGGGGCCACGGCAATGGCTAACGCGGTGGCGGCAAGCGCATGTGCAAGTTTTTTCATGGGGTTAGCTCCTCGTGTGATCGTAAACAGGCCGGAGATGCGGACAGCAGGGGGCTTGTCTGGTACCGGCGCGGAGCCCAGCATGCTACCGCTTTGCGCAGGAGATGCATAGATTACCCCTTTGCCGGGCTGGGTGAGCGAGTGCGGCCCCGGTTCACCAGGCCAATGCCCACCACCACCCCGGCCAGTGCCAGCAGCAACTGCATTGAGGGCCGTTCGCCAAGCAGCGTCACGGCAAAGAGCAGGCCAAATATGGGCGTAAGAAAGGCAAACGACGCCACCCGCGTGGCCGGGTAATGGCGCAGCAGCCACATCCACGTCAGGTAAGTGATGAACGCCCCCAGCAAGGCCTGTGCCGCCACCGAGCCCCAGGCGGCGGCGCTGTAGGCCAGGCGCCACGGTTCGCCCCACCACCAACTCACCACCGGGGCCACCAGCGCGGTGGCGCCAATTTGGTAAAACAAGGTTTTTTCGGGGGCAAGGTTGGCCATGCTGGGCCCGCGCAGCACCAAGGTGGTTAGGCCCCAGGCCAAACCGGCCCCCAGTGCCATCAGGTCGCCCAGCAACTGCCCTTCTTTTTCTTGCAGCAAGCCCTCGGCAAAAGCCAAGGTGACGCCGCCAAAGGCCACCACCAGCCCCAGCCACTGCAGCGGCGCTAGCCGCTCGGTGGGCACCCGCAGCGGCACCAGCAGCGCCACCCAAAACGGCGAGGTGTACAAAAACACCGTCATACGCGAGGCCGTGGTGTGCATCAGACCCAGGTAAATCAGCAAAAACTCGGTGGCAAACAACAATCCGGCCAGTAACCCCGCGCGCAGTGAACCGTCGCGCTGCCACAGCGGCACACCGCGCCAATGGCACCACAACATCAGCGCGGCCGTGGCCGCGGCAAAGCGCAAGCTGGTTTGCCACAGGGCCGGAATTTCGGCCAAGGTGGCCTTAATTAGAATTTGCTGCAACCCCCAAAAGGCGCAACACGCCAGCAACAGCAGCATGGCGCGTTGGTCAAGGCGGTCGTGACGCATGGGGCTCATGGTCCGCTATTGTGCGCCGCTTGCAGCAGCTGCTCGCGCAGCCACCGGTGGCCAACCAGGTGCTGGGTGTCGCGGTGCCAAAGGGCGTCAATTTCCACGGTGTGCAGCTCAAGCGGAATTTCACGCACGGCAAGCTGCTCGGCCATGCCGGTCATGGGCACAAAGCCCAGGGGCAGCACCGTAAGCAAGTCGGTGCTGGCCACCACGCGCCCAGCGGTGTAAAACTGGTTGACCGTCATGGCCACATGGCGTGAGCGGCCCAGTTTGGCCAAGGCTTCGTCCACAAAACCCACGGGCCGCCCGGTAAAGCTCACCAGCAGATGTCGCGCCTGGCAATACGCCTCCAGCGTGAGCGCTCCACGCTGGGCCAGTGCGTGGTCTGGGCGCATCACGGCCACGTAGCGGTCTTCGTGCAGGCGTTGACGGTAAAACCCGGCCTCATCGGCGCCTTGTTCGAGTGCGGCCACCACGCGCGGAAAGTACCCCACTGCCACATCAAGCGCCCCGCTAGCCAGCGCCTCGCGCGGGTCGCGGGTGGTAAGCGGCAACACCCGCAGCGACACCCTGGGGGCCCGCTCGGCCAGCTGCTCGGCGAGCAATGGCATCAGCCGTGCGGCGGTGGCGTCGGCCATGCCCAGTACAAACACCTCTTGCGAGGTGTCCGGGGCAAAGGCGGTGGGGTCAAGTGCGGCATCGAGCTGGCGTAGGCATTCGCGCACCACCGGCCACAGGCGCAGCGCCAGCGGCGTGGGCAGCACGCCTTGGCCGTGGCGGCGAATGATATCGTCTTGCAGCGCCTGTCGCAGACGGCGCACGGCGTTGCTGACGGCTGGCTGTGTCATGGCCAGCTGGGCCGCGGCACGGGTGAGGTTGCGGTGTTGCAGCACGGCGTCGAGCACGCGCAGCAGGTTTAAGTCGAGTTGGCGCAGGGTGCGCCCCCACGTGCGAGCAGCTATATCATTCATGTTGTGAATGACCATCATAATAAAAATAAATTATGCAAATTCTAGGGAAAACCCTAAACTCCAGCCATCGCACTTCAAGGAGGTTCCCTATGCAACATCATCGTTCTGTGTTTGCTCCCGTGGCCGTTTGGGCCGCGCATCAGTGGCGCGCCGTTCGCCGCGTCTGGGCCATGGCCAAGCAGCGTCGCCTAGACCGTGACTACTTTGAACTGGCCAAGCAAGACCCGCGCTTGATGACGGAGCTGCGCGTGGCGCGTGGCCGTGCCGAGGCGCAAACCTCGTTTGACGACGCGTTGCTGCCGCTGGCCCCGCAAGGCCCGGCCGCCGCGCCGCGCCGCGAGGTAGACGCCCAAGCCATGGCGTGGGTGCGTGGGGCGCGCGGCTCGGTGTACTACGTGTAGCGCCAGCCGTACCCAAGAAAAAGGCCGCTTTCGCGGCCTTTTTTGTCTCCAACAGCCCCTGGCATTAAGCCGCCAAGCGTTGCGCCAAGGCGTCTTTGGTTTGTATGAGCGCAGCGGGCAGGCGTTGCGCGAGCTTGTCAAACAGCTCTTGGTGTAGCGCCAGCTCGGCACGCCATTGGGCCTGGTCAAATGAGGTCACCGAGGCAAACTGCTCGGCGCTGAAGTCTAGCCCCTGCCAATGCAAATCGGCGTAGCCCGGCGTCACGCCCAGGGCATGTTCTTGCCCTTGGGCGCGGCCTTCGATGCGGTCGATCATCCACTTGAGCACGCGCATGTTCTCGCCAAATCCAGGCCATACGAATTTACCGTCGGCGTTTTTGCGAAACCAGTTGGTGGTAAAGATGCGGGGCAAGGTTGCGCCGCTGCGTTGCAGCCGCTCGCCCAGGCCCAGCCAGTGGGCAAAGTAGTCGCTCATGTTGTAGCCAGCAAAGGGCAACATGGCAAAGGGGTCGCGCCGCACCACGCCTTGGGCGCCAAAGGCCGCGGCCGTGGTCTCCGAGCCCATGGTGGCGGCCATGTACACGCCCTCCACCCAGTTGCGCGCCTGTGTGACCAGCGGCACGGTGGTGGAACGGCGCCCACCGAAGATGAAGGCGTCGATGGCGAC
>JALRBF010000003.1 GCA_023262365.1 Burkholderiaceae bacterium | reverse complement strand
GTCCCATCAGGCCCGTCCCGAAGATATGGAGCGCGTTCAGTCGGCTTATGCCCCCCTTGACATTGAGGCGGTGCGCGTATCGGCCAAGCAAACCAACGACTACGTCACCGAGGTTGACCAAGCGGCCGAGGCCGCCATTATTGAAACCCTGCTCGAGGCCTACCCCAACCACGGCATTCTGGCCGAAGAGTCGGGCAGCCGCGAGGGCCAAGGCCCCGGCCGCGACCACGTATGGGTCATTGACCCGCTGGATGGGACCACCAATTTCATCCACGGCTTTCCAGTGTACGCCGTGAGCATTGCGCTGATGGTGGCTGGACGGGTGGAACAAGCCGTGGTGTACGACCCCACGCGCAACGACTTGTTTGTGGCCAGCCGAGGGCGCGGCGCCTACCTCAACGAGCGCCGTATTCGGGTCTCGCGTCGCACCCAGCTGCGCGACGCGCTGGTAAGCACCGGTTTTCCGTTTCGTCCGGGTGACTCGCTCAAACCCTACATGGCCATGCTCGCCGAAATCACCTCAGCCTGCACCGGGGTGCGCCGCCCAGGCGCCGCGGCACTTGACTTGGCCTACGTGGCCGCCGGATTTTGCGATGCGTTTTTTGAAAAAGGCCTCTCGCCGTGGGACATGGCCGCGGGCTCGCTGCTGGTGACCGAGGCCGGTGGGCTAATTGGCAACTTCACCGGCGAGGCCGACTTTTTGCACCAGCGCGAATGCATGGCGGCCAACCCAAAAATCTACGGTCAATTGGTTAAAGTGCTGGGCAAGTACTCGCAATTTGCCGGCGTTGAGGCCAAAGCCCTAGCCAGCCAGCGCATCAGCCAAGGCGACTGAGGCCACGCAAGCCCTGTCTTTGCATGTCTGCATCCCGCACCGACCCGTCCCAACACACCCCCATGATGGCCCAATATCTGGGCCTCAAAGCGCAGCACCCCAGCATGCTCATGCTCTACCGCATGGGCGACTTTTACGAACTTTTTTATGACGACGCCGAGCGCGCCGCGCGTTTGCTTGACCTCACACTCACCACCCGCGGCCAGTCGGCCGGCGCGCCTGTGGTCATGGCTGGGGTGCCGGTGCACGCGCTGGAGACCTACTTGGCGCGCCTGGTGCGCATGGGTGAATCGGTGGCCATTGCCGAACAAGTGGGCGAGGTGGGCGCCACCAAGGGCCCAGTGGCACGCGAGGTGGTGCGACTGGTAACGCCTGGCACCCTCACCGAGAGCGCGCTGGTGGGGCAACAAGCCGACAGCGTGTTGCTGGCCTTGCACGACGCCGGGCGCGACCGCATTGGGTTGGCGTGGCTTAACCTATCGAGCGGTGAGGTAACCCTAGCCCGCAGCAACCCCAGCGATTTGCCGCACTGGCTGGCGCAAATGCCAGCCCAAGAGTGGCTGCTGGCCGAAGACTTGCCCACGCACGTGCTGGCACCGTGGCACACACTGGCCGAACAAATGGGCAGCAGCGGGTCACAACGCGTGACGCTTACACGCTGCCAACCGTGGTGGTTTGCCCAAGCCGAGGGCAAGCGCAAACTGTGCGCGCAGTTACAAGTGCAAAACCTGCAAGGCTGGGCCATTGACGACGACCACGTGGCGCTGCCCGCCGCGGCTGCGCTGCTAACCTACGCCGAGCGCACCCAAGGCCAAACCCTGGCGCACGTGCAACAGCTGAGGCTGCTGCAGGCCGAGGACAGCGTGCGCGTGCCGTGGCTGACGCAGCGCAACCTCGAACTTACCCAAACCCTACGCGGCGAGGCCCAGCCCACCCTGCTAAGCCTGCTCGATACCTGCAGCACCGCGCCCGGCAGCCGCTGGCTGCGCCGCTGGCTGCTGGCCCCGCCGCGCCAGCGCGCGCTGGCGCAGCAACGCCAGCAAGCCATTGGGGCGCTGCTGCACGCCGGGGCCAACGGCTGGCCGCGCGTGGCCGAGCACCTGCGCGGCAGCAACGACGGCGAACGCTTGGTCGCGCGTCTGGCACTGGGCCAGATTCGCCCGCGCGAACTCGCGGCGTTGGGCCACACCCTGCAACGTGGCAACCAGCTGCAACTCACACTAAGTCAAACCGCGTGGGACGCCCCGCTGCTGAGCCAGCTGGCAGGCGAACTGCTGGCCCCAGCTGCAGCAATTGAGGCCATTGGCCGCACCCTAGTGGGCGAGCCCCCCGCGTTGCTGCGCGACGGCGGCGTGATTGCCCCGGGCCACGACGCCGAGCTTGACGAACTGCGCGGCATTGCGCTGCACGCCGACGAATTTTTGCTCGCCCTTGAGCAGCGCGAGCGCGAAAGCACCGGCATTGCCAACCTTAAAGTGCAGTTCAACCGCGTGCACGGGTACTACATCGAAATCACCCAAGGCCAGCTGGGCCGCGTGCCAGAGCACTACACGCGGCGCCAAACCATGAAAAACGCCGAGCGCTTCATTACCCCCGAGCTCAAAGCGTTTGAAGACAAAGCCCTATCGGCGCAAGAACGCGCGCTGGCGCGTGAACGCTGGTTGTTTGAGCAGCTTGTGGCCGGGCTGCAACCCCACGTGCCAGCCCTGCAACGCGTGGCCCGTGCCATGGCGCAGTTGGACGTACTGGCTTGCTTAGCCGAACGTGCCGACACCTTGCACTGGAGCGCACCGCGCCTGGTGGCGCAGCCGGGCTTGGTGATTCGCGACGGCCGCCATCCGGTGGTCGAGCAACGACTGGCGGAACAAAGCGGCGGCAGTTTTACCCCCAACCACACCGAACTCACGCCCAACCAACGCCTGCATATCATCACGGGCCCCAACATGGGCGGCAAGTCCACCTACATGCGACAAGTTGCCGTGATTGCCTTGCTTGCTTGTATGGGCAGTTACGTGCCAGCCAGTGCCTGCGAGGTGGGCCCGATCGATGCCATCTACACCCGCATTGGCGCAGCCGACGACTTGGCCAACGCCCAGTCCACCTTTATGCTGGAGATGACCGAAGCGGCCCAAATCATGCATCAAGCCAGCGCCGAGTCGCTGGTGCTCATGGACGAGATTGGCCGCGGCACCTCGACCCACGACGGGCTGGCCCTAGCCGCTGGCATTGCCACCTACATGCACGACAAATGCGCCGCGCTTACCCTGTTTGCCACGCACTACTTTGAGCTCACCGAACTCACCCAGCGCCTGGCCCACGCGCGCAACCTGCACGTGCGCACCAGCGAAGCCGGCAACCAAGGCATCGTGTTTTTGCATCAAATCGAAGCTGGCCCGGCCAGCCGCAGCCACGGACTGCACGTGGCGCGCCTGGCTGGGGTGCCGCGCCCGGTGCTGCAGCACGCGCAAAAGGTCATGACCACACTGGCCAGCGACGCCCACACGCACACCACACAAACCGGCTTGTTTGACGCGCCCACCGAAGCGGCCCCCGCGCCCCACGTACCCGACCCCGTGGCGCAACAAGTTGGCCACCTAGACCCCGACACGATGAGCCCGCGCGAAGCCTTGGACGCGCTGTACGAGCTCAAGCGGCTGGCGCGCCAACACGGCAGCAACTAAACCCCGCTGGCTTGCCCCTCGTCTTGCCGCGGGTCCAACTGCAGCACCGCTGGTGAGCTGGCTGGGGTGGGCACAAAATCCACCTTCTCGCTGGCGGGTACCGCACGCGAAACCGACAACACCCGCAGCGCAAACAGCGCCAGCAGCGACGTGACCAAAGCCACGTACAGCAACAAGCTGCCCGGGCCCCAGCCGTCCATCAATACCCCAGCGACCAAGGGCCCCAGCGCGGCCCCAAAGCCGTGCACCAGCAGCAAACCGCCGGTGAGCTCCAGGGTACGGCTGGCGTCCACCCAATCGTTGGCGTGCGCCACGCTTAGGCCGTACACCGAGAACATCAAGCCGCCAAGCACCACCGCCACCGGCACCAACAGCCAAGGCTGCAACCACAACACCGCGTACCCCAACACCGCCGCGGCCGCAGTGCCGCTTGCCACCCAAAACAGCACGTGACGGCGATCGGCCCGGTCTGACCAATGACCAACTGGCCACTGAAACGCGGCCCCACCCAAAATGGTGCAGGCCATGAACACCGCCACACCCGAAGCGGACATGCCCACCCGCTGCGCAAACACCGCACCCAGGCCAAAAAACGCCCCGCTAAGCATGCCCGAGACCAACGCCCCCACCACCCCCAGGCGCGAGGCTTGCCACAAAAAAGCCATGGAAAAGCGCGGCGCCTCCGTCACCGCCGGCTCGGCCAGGGGCGTGAGCGTAATGGGCAGCAACGCAAACGACAACAGCACCGAGACCATGACAAACGGCACAAAACCCAGCGGCTCACCAAACAGCAACAGCAACTGCCCCAGGGCCAAGGCCAAAAACGTCACCGTAAGGTAAGCGGCAAACACCTTGCCGCGTTTTTCACGCGGCGCCACGGCGTTGAGCCAACTCTCCACGGCAATGTACAAGCCCACCAAGCACGCGCCGGTCACAAAGCGCAACACCCCCCAAAACCATGGGTTAACCCATAGCGCGTGCAAGATGGGCATGGTGGAGGCCACCGACGCCATGGCGGCAAATGCCCGAATGTGGCCAATGCGCCGAATCAGCGCGGGGCAGCCAAACACCCCAGCGGCGTAACCCACAAAATACGCCGACATCACGGCCCCGGTGGTGATGGTAGAAAAATCGGCCAGCCCCGCGCGCAAGCCCAACACCGAAAACAACAACCCCACGCCCACCACCAACAGGCCCGCGCCGCCAAACAAACTGCCCAAAGGCAACAAGGTTCCCATGCGGCTTACCAGTCAATCCAGCCCAACGCGCTGCTGATTAAAATTAAGCCACCAAACGCAATACGGTACCAACCAAACGGCGCAAAACTGTGCGTGGCCACGTAACGCAGCAACCACCGAATACACCACCAGGCACTAAAAAACGCCGCCACCAGGCCCACCGCAAACCATGGCCAGTCGCTCCAGGCCAGCAAAGCGCGCTCTTGATACAAGCTATACGCCCCCGCCCCCACCAAGGTAGGCATGGCCAAATAAAACGAAAACTCGGTGGCCGTTTGGCGGCTTAGGCCAAACGCCATGCCGCCAATAATGGTGGCGCCGCTGCGGCTGGTGCCCGGAATCAACGCCAGGCACTGCGCCAGCCCCACCTTAAGCGCATCGCCTGCGCTCATGTCGTCCACCGCATGCACCCGGGCCACCATGGTGCGCCGCTCGGCCCACAAAATAATTACCCCGCCCACCACCAAGGCCAGCGCCACGGCTTCGGCGTTAAACAAATGCGCCTTAATGAGCTTGCCAAACGCCAAGCCCAATACCACCGCCGGAAAAAACGCCACCAGCACGTTGCGCACAAAGCGCCGGGCCTGCGCCTGGCTGGGCAGCCCACGCACCACACCAACGACGCGCTGCCAATACACCAAAAACACCGCGGCCATGGCGCCGGTTTGAATGGCAATGTCAAACACCTTGCTCTTGGCGTCGGTCATGCCCAGCAGGCTGCCGGCAACAATCAAGTGCCCGGTTGAGGAAATCGGCAAAAACTCCGTCAGTCCCTCAACCACCCCCATGACCAACGCCTTGACCAGCCCCATCGTCTCCATTTGCCGCCTTTCGCTTGCTGCGGCCGCCCGGTGCCGCTGTTGCGGCCCGATTATCGCCTCGCGCTTGCGCCCTACAATTTGCACCTTATGAGCACCGACGCTGCCCCCGCGAATTTTTTGCGCCACATCATTGACAACGACTTGGCGCAAGGCACCTACGCCACCCGCCGCTGGGCTGGCAGCCCGGGCGACGCCAGCCATCACGCCCAAGCCAACCCCGACCCGGCCAAGATACGCACCCGGTTTCCGCCCGAGCCCAACGGCCACCTGCACATTGGCCACGCCAAAAGCATTTGCCTTAACTTTGGCCTGGCGCAACGCTACCAAGGGGTGTGCCATTTGCGCCTGGACGACACCAACCCCGAGCGCGAAAACGAAGACTACGTTCGCGGTATTTTGGAGGCGGTGCGCTGGCTGGGCTTTGACTGGCAACGCGGCGAGCAAAACCACTTGTACCGCGCCAGCGATTACTTTGCGTTCATGTACCAGGCCGCGTGCTACCTAATTGAGCAAGGCTTGGCCTACGTCGACGAGCAAAGCCCCGAGGCCATGCGCCAGAACCGAGGCGACTTCTCCCGCCCCGGCGTGGACAGCCCGTACCGCCAACGCAGCGTGGCTGAAAACCTGGCCCGCTTTGCCGCCATGCGCGCGGGCGAACTGCCCGACGCAGCGGCGGTGCTGCGCGCGCGCATTGACATGGCCAGCCCCAACCTCAACATGCGTGACCCGGCGCTGTACCGCATCAAACACGCCGCGCACCATCAAACCGGTAACGCCTGGTGCATTTACCCCATGTACACCTTTGCGCACCCCATTGAGGACGCGCTTGAGTGCATCACGCACAGCATTTGCACCTTGGAATTTGAAGACCAGCGCCCGTTTTACGATTGGCTGCTGGGGCATTTGACCCAAGGCGGGCTGATTCAATCACCGCCGCCGGGCCAGCACGAATTTGCCCGGCTCAACCTAAGCCACGTGGTAACCAGCAAACGCAAACTGGCGCAACTGGTGCATGAGGGCCACGTGCAAGGCTGGGACGACCCACGCCTGCCCACCTTGGCCGGGTTGCGCCGGCGTGGCTACAGCGCCGCAGCAATACGCCTGTTTGCCGAGCGCATTGGCGTGAGCAAGGCCGACAGCTGGATTGACCATGACGTCCTCGAGGGCGCGCTGCGCGACACCTTAGAGGCCGAGGCCGAACGCGCCATGGCGGTGCTTGACCCGCTGCCCCTGCGCCTGACCAACTGGGAAGAAGTATTTGGCGCCGACCACATCGAGCCCTGCAGCGCCCCGGTGCATCCGCAACAGCCCGAACGCGGCCAACGTGCATTTGGCATGGGCGCCACCTTGTGGATTGACCGCGAAGACTTTGCCCTGCAGCCGCCTAAGGGGTTTTTTCGCTTATACCAAGGCAACATGGTGCGCCTGAAATACGGCTTTGTGGTGCGTTGCACCGGCGCGCAGCTCAACGCCCAAGGCGAAGTCACCGAGGTGCACGCCGAGGTGTTACCCGAGACCAAAAGCGGCACCGCCGGGGCCAGCGCGGTCAAGGTCAAAGGCGTTATCACCTGGTTGAGCCAACACGATGCGGTACCTGCCACCGTGCGCCTGTACGACCGCCTGTTTCACGCCGAGCAACCGGGCAGCGGCGGCGGCGACATGCTGCTTGACCTTAACCCCGGCAGCCTGCACACCACCCAAGGCTATGTCGAGCCCAACGCGGCACAAGCCGCGCCCGAGACCCGTTTTCAGTTTGAGCGCCACGGCTACTTTGTGGCTGACCAGCTGGAGCACGGCGCAGGCAACGCGGTGTTTAACCGTGCCGTTTCGCTCAAAGACACCTGGAAAAAATAACCCCGTTGCAACTTAAAAAAAAGGAACCTGACATGACTCGAGAAGTGGTTGTCGTAAGCGCCGTGCGCACCGCCATTGGCACCTTTGGCGGCAGCCTCAAAGACGTGCCCCCCACCACGCTGGGCGCCACCGTGGTGCGCGAGGCGCTGGCACGCGGCGGCGTTGACGGCAGCGACGTGGGCCACGTGGCCTTTGGCCATGTGGTCAACACCGAGCCACGTGACATGTACTTGTCGCGCGTGGCCGCACTCGATGGCGGCTGCGCGCTGGGCACGCCAGCCTTTAACGTCAACCGTTTGTGCGGCTCGGGCCTGCAAGCCATTGTCTCGGCCAGCCAGGCCATCATGCTGGGTGACTGCGACGTGGCCATTGGTGCCGGCGCCGAGAACATGAGCCGCGCTCCATATGCCAGCTTGGGCAGTCGCTGGGGCGTACGCATGGGCGACAGCCCGTTGGTGGACATGATGGTGGGCGCGCTGCACGACCCGTTTCATGCCATTCACATGGGCGTGACCGCCGAGAACATCGCCGCGCAATGGGGCATCACGCGCCAGCAGCAAGACGAACTGGCGGTACAAAGCCACCAGCGCGCCCAACACGCCACCGAGTCGGGCTACTTTGCCTCGCAAATCGTGCCGGTGGTGCAGCAAACGCGCAAGGGCGAGGTGGTGTTTGACCGCGACGAGCACTTTCGCACGGGCTGCACCATGCAAGACATGGCCAAGCTCAAGCCGGTGTTTTTAAAAGAAAACGGCACCGTGACCGCAGGCAACGCCTCGGGCATCAACGACGCGGCCGCGGCGGTGCTGCTGATGGAATCCGACGCGGCTAAAGCACGCGGCATCAAGCCCATGGCCCGCTTGGTGGGCTACGCGCACGCCGGGGTGGAACCCAAAATCATGGGCATTGGCCCGGTGCCGGCCACGCAACGCCTGCTGCAGCGCACGGGCCTGACTGTGGCCGACCTTGACGTAATCGAGGCCAACGAGGCGTTTGCCGCGCAGGCCTGCGCCGTGATTCGCGACCTTGAGCTCGACCCCGCCAAAGTCAACCCCAACGGCTCGGGTATCTCGCTGGGGCACCCCATTGGCGCCACCGGGGCATTGATTACGGTCAAGGCGCTGCACGAACTGCAGCGCACGGGCGGGCGCTACGCGCTGGTAACCATGTGCATTGGCGGCGGCCAAGGCATTGCCGCAATTTTTGAGCGCATGTAGCGCATGTAGCGCATGTAGCGCGTGTAGCGCGTGTAGCGCGTGGGGCCTCAGTCGCTGGTGACCTGGGGGTCGGTCCCGGCCACCTGAAAGCCCCCGGCGCGGCAGGTAAGCACCAAGGTGTCGCGCCAGCCAAAGTCATCCTCGGGCATGATGGGGGTGGTCTCGTGCACCACCCTGGCGTCGTCCAGCCACAGCACGCTCATGGGCTCGTCCAGCGTAAAGCGTTGACCGGCCGGCCCATTGGCCTGAAAAACCCGACTCTCGGCGCCGCGAATGCCGTGCCGCTGCACCAGCATCACCCACACCAAGTCCACACCGTCGCGGTGTGCCCCCTCGGGGGTGGGGCGACCAATGCCGTCCGTGGTGTCAATGCGAAACTGATGCGCCTCCACGTACCACGGCTGCGGCCCGCGCAACGCGTCGGCCGCGCGCGCAATGCCGCGCAATAAGCCCTGCCACGCAGGTAAGGCGGCGGTTTGGGGCAACACCGGCTCAAACCACCGCTGCATGCCGCCGTGCAAGGCGTTGTAAGCCACCGGCTGCCAATGCGCGCGGTGCGGCACGGCTTGCACCTGGTCGTGGGTAACAACGTAGCAACTGTGGCGCCGCCGCCGGTAACGACCGCCGTCTTTTAGGTATTCGTCTGGCGGCAGCCCTTGCCAGGCTTGGCCCAGCGCCTGCCACTCGCTGCTTGCGACCTGGCACCAAGCCGCCAAGTCATTGGCGTGCAACAGCGCAAAGCCGTCCTCGCGCAAGCGCGAGACGGCCTGATCAACGCCGCAGTACGGAGGCTCAAAGCGTTGCAAACCGCGCCTGCCTAGCGGTT
Organism: Burkholderiaceae bacterium; assembly: GCA_023262365.1. GTDB lineage: Bacteria > Pseudomonadota > Gammaproteobacteria > Burkholderiales > Burkholderiaceae_C > RS62. The sequence goes on along the minus strand of JALRBF010000003.1, from coordinate 2,150 downwards.
GACGTTGACCACGGTGCGCCCGCTGTGCTCACCGCGCATCAGCTGCTGCGCCACGGCGGGCGCTTGCTCCAAGGCCACCTCGGTAATCAAAGGCTCAAGCGTGTCCCACACCACATGCTCGGCCAGCAGCTGCCAGGCGCGCTGGCGTTGCACCATGGGGGCTTGTACGCTGTCCACGCCGGCCAAGGTCACGCCCCGCAAAATAAACGGCGCCACGCTACCAGTCAAATCCATGCCTTGGGCCAAACCACAGGCGGCCACCACGCCGCCATAGCGGGTGCTGGCGCAGGCGTTGGCCAAGGCGTGGCTGCCTAAGGTGTCCACCACGCCAGCCCAACGTTCTTTTTGTAGCGGTTTGCCAGGCTCGGTCAGTGCCGCACGCGGCACCACCTCGGCCGCGCCCAGGCGTTGCAGGGTTAGCGCTTGCTCGGCCTTGCCCGTGGCCGCCACCACGTGGTAGCCCAGGCGCGCCAACAGCAACACCGCCACCACGCCCACGCCACCCGTGGCACCGGTAACAAGCACCTCGCCCGAGGCGGGCTGCACGCCGTGCCGTTGCAAAGCCAGCACACACAACGCGGCGGTGTAGCCCGCCGTGCCCAAGGCCATCGCTTGACGCGCCGTCAGCGGCGCCGGTATGGCTTGCAGCCAATCGGCACGCACCCGTGCCTGCTGCGCCAGCCCACCCCAATGGCTCTCGCCCACGCCCCAACCGTTAAGCAACACCTGCTCGCCCACCTTGTAGCGCGGGTCGTCGCTGGCGCACACCTCGCCAGCCAAGTCAATGCCGGGCACCATGGGAAAACGCCGCACCACCGGGGCCCGGCCGGTGATAGCCAGGGCGTCTTTGTAGTTAAGGGTGGAGTACGCCACCGCCAAGGTCACGTCCCCCGGTGCGGGGTTTGATTCAAAGGCCAAGTCGGCCAGTAGGCAGTGCGTGCGGCCGTTGTCAGAAGTAATGGATAAACCGCGAAATGTCATGTGATGCTCCCTTGCCTGTGCCACCAAGGCCTAGCGCGCCGCGGCGCGCCAGGCGTCACGCGCGGCCGTGGTGTCGTCTTGTGCGTCGGCATGCTCGGCCAAGGCCACACGCGCCTGGCGCGCGGCTGCCGGGTCTGCCATGACCGAGGCCACCCGTTTGAATAAGGGCAGCGCCTTGCCCCACAGGCTTTGACGCGCAAAGCTCTGCGCAGCCAACAGTTGCGCCCATGCGTCTGGCGTGTGCGCCTGCTGCAAGGCCTCGACCTGGGCAATCCAGCCTTTGGGCATCCACGGCGCCAAAGCCAGCAGCAGCTGGTGGGCTTGCGCCTTTTGGCTTGCGCTGAGCTCGCCCCAGACTTTGATGGCCCCCGACAACAACGGCCACATCAATTCCGCCAGCCCCCGCCGCGCGTCCTCGTCGTCGTGCTGGGCCAACCAACGCACGCCGCTGCTGGCCCAGGCCAAATACACCGCGGGCATGGCGCGCTCGTCTGCATCGAGCTGGCGCCACACCGCGCGCCACTGGCTTTCATCCACCAAGCCACCACACGCCTGCACCGCCATGGCACGGCGCAAACTGCGCACCGCGTGCGGCGTGTAGCCCTGCACCTTAACCAATTGCCGCATCGCGGCCAAAGCCTGCAAGGGCTGCTTGTTGGTTTGAGCCAGTTCGGCCTGCAGCCGCAGCGCCGGTGCGCGGCGTCGCGTCTCGGCTGGCAGTTGCTCCAAGCGTTGTGCCGCCAGCGCTGGGTTGGCGTCTTGCAAGGCCCAGCGCACGGCACGCAAGCGCAAAGCCTCTTGAGCCACTTGGCCATCATCGTCGGCACGCCGGCCCAAGGCGGTGGTCATGGCCTGCTCGGCCCGCTCGGGCTGGCGCAAGCCACGCTCGGCTTCGGCCTCGGCCCAGTGGGCCAACACCCACAAGCTGTCCAAGCGTGGCAGTTTGTGTCCGTCATCGGCGTTGAGCTCGGCCAACTGCTGCAAAGCTTGGTGCGCGGCACGTTGGCCACGCTTGTAGCGGTTGGCCAGCACCAAGGCGATGGCGTCAAGCACCGCCGCGTAACAGGCGCGTTCGCGCTGCTGCAAGCGCCAGGCACGCATACGCTGCGGCGTGTGTCGCACGCTGCGCCACAGCGTGGCCAGCCACCACGCCACCAACCAGGCCAACA
>JALRBF010000001.1 GCA_023262365.1 Burkholderiaceae bacterium | reverse complement strand
GTGGCTGGGTTACGTGGTGGGCTGGGATAAGCCCGTGCTGGCCATGGGGTTGACGCCATTTATTCTTGGCGATGCACTCAAAATTACTTTGGTGGCGTTGGCGCTGCCCATGGCGCGGCACTTTCGACGACGTTGATTTTTTTTGCAACCGCTTCACAACAAGAAATGCATGCTTTATCCCGACTTATTTAAACAACTCGAAGCGGTGCGCTGGAACATGGCCGAGGACATTCCGTGGGGCCAATTTGACCCCACGGCGCTGACCGACGAGCAGGCGCAAACCATCAAAATGAACGCCATCACCGAGTGGGCGGCGTTGCCCGCGACCGAAATGTTTTTGCGCGACAACCGTGGCGACAGCGATTTTTCGGCTTTTATGTCGGTGTGGTTTTTTGAGGAGCAAAAGCACGCGCTGGTGTTAATCGACTACCTGCGCCGCTTTCGCCCCGACTTGGCGCCCACCGAGGCCGAATTGCACGAGGTGCGCTTTGAGTTTGAACCGGCCCCCGCGCTGGAGACGCTGATGCTGCACTTTTGCGGCGAGATTCGTCTCAACCATTGGTACCGGCGCGCCGCGCAGTGGCACACCGAGCCGGTGATCAAGGCCATCTACACCATCTTGTCGCAAGACGAAGCGCGCCATGGCGGCGCGTATTTGCGCTACATGCGCCGCGCCATTGAGCAGTTTGGCAACGAGGCGCGTCAGGCGTTTGCCAAAATTGGTGTGCTCATGGCCAGCGCGCGGCGCACGGCGCAGGCCTTGCACCCCACCAATTTGCACGTGAACAAGCAATTGTTTCCGCGCGATACGGTGCAAAGCCGCTTGCCCGACCCGGCGTGGCTGGAGCGCTGGCTTGACCAGCAGATTCAGTTTGATGCAAGCTGGGAGAACAAAGTGGTTGAGCGCATTTTGCACAACCTGAGCTTGCTGCTTGAGCAAAGTTTTCGCAGCGTGCAAGAGCTCAATCGGTTTCGTAAATCGCTTGCTTAGGTTGCGCGCCACGGTGCGCCAAAACAATGGGCCCAGGCCGACAGCACGGCTTGACGCGCCTCAGCAAGCGCCTCGGGTGTCACTTGGGTGCTGGCTTCGTCAAGCCGCGCTCGGTGTTGCAGACGGCGCAGCGTGCGGTAAGCGTCGGCCGCGGCGCGGCCCACCCCGGGCGGCAGCATGGCGGCATCTTCGGCGCGCTGCAACAACGCGATGTTGCCCATGTTGGGCAGCAGCGCGGGCTGGGCGTTGCCGTGGGCCAGCACCAGGTATTGCACCAAAAACTCCACGTCCACCATGCCGCCGGGGCTGTGCTTAAGGTCAAAGCGCCCGGCGCCCACCGGGTGGCTGTCGGCCACGCGCTGGCGCATGGCGGTGATTTCTTGCGCCAACTTGGCCGGGTCGCGCGGGGCGCGCAGCACCGCGTCGCGCACGGCTTCAAAGCGTTGCCGCATGTCGGCGTCGCCGACCACCCAGCGCGCTCGCGTAATGGCTTGGTGTTCCCATGTCCAAGCGGTGTTGCTGCCGCGTTGTTGTTGGTATTCGGCGTAGGCCTGTAAGCGCGTCACCAGCAAACCCGAGTTGCCGTTGGGGCGCAGCGCCGTGTCGACTTCAAACAAGTCGCCTTCGCTGGTTTTAACGGTGAGCCAACTGATGAGCCTGCGTACCAGCGCGGTGTATCGGTCCGCGGCGTTGTCGTCCTCGTCGTCAAACACAAACACGATATCCAAGTCGCTGCCATAGCCCAGTTCTTTGCCGCCGAGTTTGCCGTAGGCAATGATGCCCAGGCGGGGCTGCTCGCGGTGGCGCCGCTTGAATTTTTGCCAGCACCATTGCAGCGCCACGGTCAGTACGGTGTCGGTGAGCGCGCTTAAGTCATCGGCCACTTGCTCCACGCTCAAGCGGCCTTCCACGTCGCGGGCCAAGGTGCGAAACACCTCGGCGTGGTAGCCACGGCGCAGCAGGTTCAGCAGGTTCTCTTCGTTGTCTTCTTCGCCGGTGCGCAGCCCATGCAACCGCGAGGCCAACTCTTGGGCAAAGGCTTGGCCGTCAAAGCGTTGGTTGAGCAAGTTGGGGTCAGCGAGTTCGTCAATGACACCAGGTTGGCGCATCAGGTAGCGCGCTGGCCAGCGTGCCGCACCGAGTAAGTGGCACAGCCGTTCGTGCACGGCCGGGCGCTCTTGCAGTAAGGCCAGGTAGTTCTCGCGCCTGAGTAACGGCTCAAGCCAGTCGGCAAGGCGCAGCGCGGCTTGGGTGTCGATACGTCCTTCGCCCAGCCAAGCGCTGGTGCGTTGCAGCAGCAAGGCTAGGCGTTGTTGGGCGCTGGGCTTGAGTTCGCGCAAGCGCGGCGAGTCAAGCCACGGTTGCAGCTTGGTGCGTAATTCAGGCTCAAGCTCGGGCAGCACCGATTCCAGGTCGGGCGCGTCATGGCGCTGGCAGTGGCCGCAGGGCTCGCCGCCGAGCAGGCTGTCAAACTCTTCGGCCACCCGTTCGCGGTGCGTGTCCAGCGCGTCTTGAAATTGACCAAACGTGGCAAACCCCATGTGCTGGGCCAGCCACGCCAGGTCGTCGTCGTCGGTGGGTAGGGTGTGGGTTTGTTGGTCGTCTAGGTACTGCAGGCGATGCTCGACTTTGCGCAAAAACGCGTAGGCCTCGTCAAGCTTCGTGGCCGTGGCCTCGGGCATGAGGTTGGCGCGCGCCACCCGCTGCAAGGCGCTGCGGGTGGGGCGGGTGCGCAGCTCGGGAAATTGGCCGCCGCGCACCACTTGCAGCAGTTGCACGATGAACTCGATTTCGCGAATGCCGCCGCGCGAGAGCTTGACGTCGTTGGCGCGCTCGGGGTGACCA
>JALRBF010000261.1 GCA_023262365.1 Burkholderiaceae bacterium | reverse complement strand
GCAGCATGGAGGCGATGTTGGCGTGTGAGGTAACTTTGTCCATTGGGGTCGTCCGTTAAGCGTTCATGAGGCCCAGGGGCGCGCCTTGCTGACGCAGCTGGGCAATTTTGTAGCGTAGGGTGCGCGGGCTGATGCCCAGTTGCTTGGCGGCTTCGGTTCGGCTGTCCGTGCTGCGCAGGGCGGACAAAATCGCTTGCAGCTCAGTGTGCCGAACGCTGGCGCTAAGTGGCCCGTGGGCCTCTGGCATGGGAGTGGCTTTTGTTGAAGCCGTCGGCGCCACCGGTGGTTGGGCCGAGGCCCAGGGGGATAGCGGGGTTGGGGCAGCCGGCTCATGGGGCGTGAGCTCGGGCACAGCCGGTGCCGGCGCCAAGTCCAAGGTCGTAGCATTAGGCGCCGCGGTCAGCGGTTCGTCAAATAGCAAATGCGCCACACCGATACGCCCGTCTGGGCACAACACCATGGCGCGCTGCACCACGTTGCTCAATTCACGCACGTTGCCGGGCCATGGGTATTGCAGTAAGGCGACTTCGGCCTCAGGCGAGAGTTGATACGCCACGCCAGCGGTGCCGTACTCGGCAAGTAAGGTCGCCACCAAGGGCAGAATGTCGCCCGGACGCTGCGCCAACGGGGAGAGGGTGAGGCGGAACGTGCTGATGCGAAAGTACAGATCTTCGCGAAATTCTCGGTTGGCAATGGCCTGCTTGAGATCTTTGTTGGTGGCAGCAACCACGCGCACATCCAGCGCGATTTGGCTCTGGCCGCCCAAGCGCCTCAATCGGCGCTCTTGCAGGATGCGCAACAGCTTGGCTTGCAGCCCAAGCGGCATTTCACCGATTTCGTCCAAAAAGATGGTGCCGCCTTGCGCTTGTTCAAACAGGCCCTTGTGCTCACGTAAGGCGCCGGTGAATGCGCCTTTTTCGTGGCCAAACAGCAAATCTTCAATAAGGTTCTCGGGTAGGGCCGCGCAGTTGAGTGCCACAAACGGCCCCTTGGCGCGCGGCGACGACTCGTGCAGCACCCGCGCCAGCACCTCTTTGCCAGCGCCGGTGGGGCCCACCAGCAGCGCGGTGACGTCGGTTTGCGCCACGCGCTGCGCCAACGCCAGCAAGTGTTGGCTGGTGGGATCAACGAAGACCGCGCTCGAATCGGACGCCGCGACCGTGGGTTGAGGCAACGCGCTTGTCGCAACCTGCCAGCTTGCGGGGCTCCATTCGTCCGATGGCACCACGTGCAGGGCGCCCTCACGCATGGCCGCTACCGTCAGTTCCAGGTCGCGACGATGCACACGGCACACCACCGGCACTTGGTGGCCCAGTGCGGCAATGAGCTGCTGAACCTCTTTGAGCAATTCCACGCTGTGGGCCAAACGAATCACCACCATGCGTGCCTGCGTAAGGCCGTTGCGTAAATCGTCCAGCGTGCTCACCGAGGTGGCCAGCACCCCTGCGGCAGCCAACGCTTCGCGCTCGCCGTCTTGCAGCGAAGAGAGGGGATCCAGCCAAATGGCGTGAACCGTTGAATCAGAAGCCATAAACGACAAACCCTTTTCCATAGGAAAGTGTTTGCCGTTTAAGCAAGTCAGATGCCAATAATCTTAAAGAACACAGTGGGGCCACTAAAGTAGTGGAAAAAGTCTTTTTATTTAATTCTTTAATGTTATTTGTTCTGTCGCGCCGGCTTTCTGACACCCACAACGAAAGCGGCAAATGCTTGCCTTTTGACAGACCTAAGGACAGCCCTTTAACCCTTGTCGCCCGCAAGTCAACGCTTCTTGTTTCGCGCGCTCGGTCTCACCGGCATCGAGCTTAAACGACGCGTAGTCTCTCACCAAAGACGCCTCTTGTTGGCCCGCCCGAGCCGCCAAATCGGCCCACACGTAAGCGGCGTAGGGGTCGGCCTTACCGGCGTCACCCGATAGCAACACCATGGCCAGCATCATTTGCGCAGCGTCGTGGCCTTGGCGGGCCGCCTTGTCAAACCACTCTTTGGCCATGGCGGGCATGGCCTGCACGCCCTGCCCCTCGTAGTACGCCATGCCAAGCATGTACTGGGCTTGGGGTAGGTCTTTGCGCACGGCCATGCGAAACCACCGCACCGCCTCGCGCGGGTTACGCTCTACCCCATAGCCGTAGTAGTAGAGGGTGCCGATGTTGAACTGCGCTTGCGGCAGACCCTGATCGGCCGCACGGCGATACCAGGCCAGGGCTTGCACGTAGCTTTGGCGTTGGCCAAGCCCCCGCTCGTAGAGATAGCCAATATTGGTTTGTGCCATGGCGTCGCCGGCTTCGGCCGCCTTAATCCACGCGCGGTACGCCGTGGCGTGATGGCCACGCTCCATCGCCGCCACACCGGCCTCAATCACGTCGTTGTTGGGGGGGGCTGCGGTTGGGGCCGGGGCTTGCGCCCATGCTCCGCTGACCACGCACCACACCAGCGCCACCAGGCGCACGCGCCAAGCTCCCATCAAGCCTCCAAAGCGGGTGGCGCCATGCGTTTGAACACAACCGGCTTACGTTCAAAGCCCATGCACCGCACGCCATCGGCGCGAAGCACCTCGATGGCTGGGAGAATTTTGGTCTTAAATCCCATCAGGCGACAGCTGTAGGGCCGCTTGGGGTCGTAGCTGATGGCAAAGTGCCGGCATCGCCAGCAATTGGGTG
>JALRBF010000248.1 GCA_023262365.1 Burkholderiaceae bacterium | reverse complement strand
CTGTCACGCCGGGGGTCGCGGGTTCGAGTCCCGTCCACTCCGCCATTACGTTGTTGCCATGCCACCAGTCGATTGACTCGGTGGTTTTTTGTGCCTACAAGCGGCGGCTGTGCTGAATTTGACGCGTATCGGTCAACTCGAGCCGACCTACCCTTACAATCGTGTCCAGCTTTTTCTCATGGGGTGTTCTGCGGCGCAAACCGCAGGGCTGAGAGGCGCGGCGCGCCAACCCACCGAACCTGATCCAGGTCATGCTGGCGTAGGAATGGAGATTGCAAGTTGCCCTTGCCGCTTCCGCTCGTGCGTTGTGCATTTTTTAGGAGCGATGCGATGCAAAAGGGTGGACGGATGTTGACTTCTTGGCGAGCGGCGTTGTTGGCGCTGGCGTTGGCCAGCAGTGGGGCAGTATGGGCCAAGCCCACACTTAATGTTTACACCTACGATTCGTTTGCATCGAAGTACGGGCCGGGCCCCAAAATTAAAGCCAACTTTGAAAAAATTTGCGGCTGTGTGCTGAACTGGGTGGCGGTGGATTCCTCGGCGGGCATTTTGTCCCGGGTGCAAATGGACGGTGCCTCGTCCAACGCCGACGTGGTGTTGGGGTTGGATTTGAACCTCATGGGGCGGGCCAGGCAAACGGGGTTGTTGGCCGAGTCGGGTGTGGATACCAGCGTGGTGAATTTGCCTGCGGGATGGAGCGACCCGGTATTTGTGCCGTTTGACCATGGGTACTTTGCCTTCATTTACGACGCCACGAAGCTGGCTAATCCCCCACGCAGTTTGCAAGAGGTTGTTGACAACCCCAAATTACGGGTGATTTATCAAGACCCTCGCACGAGCACGCCGGGGCTAGGGCTGCTGCTGTGGATGAAAGCGGTGTACGGCGATGAGGCCGCGCAGGCATGGGCCAAGCTCGCTGCGCATACGGTTACGGTAACCAAAAGTTGGTACGAGGGCTACAGTTTGTTTTTGAAGGGCGAGGCCGATGTGGTGCTGAGCTACACCACCTCACCGGCCTATCACGTGGTGGTCGAGGGCAAAACGCAGTACCGCGCAGCGCCAGCCAGCGAGGGTTACTACCCGCAGGTTGAGGTGGCGGCGATGTTAAAAAGTGCGCCCAATCGTGCATTGGCGCAACAGTTTTTACGTTTTCTGCTGGAGCCGGGTTTTCAAGGCGAGGTGGCCACCGGCAATTGGATGTATCCAGTGGTTGATCAGGCACAACCCCTGCCGGCGGCATTTGCCGAGCTAGCCAAGCCAACGCGCGTGCTGATGCTGCCCGAGCAACAAGTGCAGGCCAATCGTCGGGCTTGGGTTGCCGAGTGGCTTGAGGCCACCACCCGCTGATGCGCCACGCCGTTGGCCGGGCTAGGCCAGCGCTGCGGCTGGTGCCCGCGTGCATGGCGGTGGCACTTTTTGTTGGGGTCGGTGCCGCTGGCCTCATTGCCTTGCTGCGCGAGTCCGAACCAGGCTTATGGCTGAGCTATGTGTCGGATCCTTATTTGTGGCGGTTGGTGCAGTTTTCGTTGGGGCAAGCCGCGCTAAGCAGCCTCATCAGTTTGCTGCTGGCTGTGCCGGTCACGTCGTGCTTGCGGCATCGTGAATTTTGGGGTCGGGCTTGGCTGTTGCAAGGCTTTGCTTTGTCCATGGTGGTGCCCACCATGGTGGCGGTACTGGGCATCGTGGTGGTATACGGCCGTTCAGGATGGCTCAATCAGTGGTTTGGGGTTGAGGTTCCGTTGTACGGTTTGGGCGGTATTTTGCTGGCTCACGTTTTTTTTAATATGCCTTTGGCGGTGCGTTTGCTGCTTCAGGGGCAGGCCTTGGTGCCGGGCGGGCAGTGGCGCTTGGCTGCGCAGCTTGGGTTGGGGCGCTGGGCAGCGTTTTGGTTGGTTGAGTGGCCGTACCTGCGCCGGGTGTTACCTGGGGCGTGGGTGCTGGTGTTTGTGTTGTGTTTTTCTAGCTTCTCGGTGGTGTTGAGTTTGGGTGGCGGGCCACGCTCAAGCACGTTAGAGGTGGCGATTTATCAGGCCTTGCGCTTTGATTTTGACATCGGTAAGGCAACTTTTTTGGCGTTGCTGCAGATTGTGATTTGCACGGCGGTGGCGCTGGCTGCGTACCGCCTGTTGCCGGCGGTACGCCCTGACACGAGTGCGCTGCCCCTGCGCGCACCGCACGTGCGCGACAGCTTATGGGCGCGTGGCCTGGATTCATCGGTCATGGCGCTTGCCCTGTGGTGGGTGGTGCCGCCCTTTGTTGCGATTTTCGACCCGGTGTTTTCGGCGCGGTTTTTACCCACTGTGCTCGACCCGGCGACGGCAAGCGCCGTTGGGGTGTCGTTGGCTTTGGCCCTGCCTGCTGGGGTGCTTAGTGTGGCCTTGGGTTACGCCTTTGGCTCACTGGCACGCGCCGCGCTGGACAATGGCCGTTGGGCGTGGTTGCCGACACCGCTTGAGCAGCTGGGCGATTGGATTTTGTTGGTGCCTGGGCTGGTGTTGGCAACCGGACTTTTTTTGTTGTTGCGCAACGCGGGGTGGGGCCTGACCGGCAACTACCTGATTGTGGTGTGGGTCAATGCCGTGATGGCGTTGCCGTTTGTGTTGCGCGCGTTGATGCCAGCGATGATTCAGCACGAAAAGCGGTTTCGACGCATGCACCAAAGCTTGGGCATTTGGGGCTGGAGTCGGTTGATGCTGGAGTGGCCACTGCTGCGGCGTAACGTGGGGCAGGCTCTGGGTTATGCGGTGTTGTTGTCGTTGGGGGACATGGGGGTGATTGCCTTATTTGGCACGCAGGGCTTGGTGTCGCTGCCACTGTATTTGTACCAGTTGGTTGGCTCGTATCGATTGCAGGAGGGGGCAAGTGTGGCCGTGGTGTTGATGGCGCTGTGCGCGGTGTTGTTTTATGCGTGTACGCGCGGGGTGGGGGGCAAGGGCCATGCTGGCGTTTGATGTGCACCACGCCTGGGCCGACTTTACGGCGCACTACCAGGCGACTCTGCGCCAAGGTGTGACCACGGTATTGGGCGGAAGTGGCGAGGGCAAAAGCACGCTGCTGCACCTACTTGGTGGGCACTTGCATGGCTCGGGCCACATAACCTTCGCTGGTGAGTCGTTTGCGCATTTGCCGCCGTACGAGCGGCCGATTACTGCGCTGTTTCAAAGCGACAACTTGTTTCCGCAACTGACGGTTTGGCAAAACGTGGCGATTGGCTTGGCGCCCTCGCTGCGGCTGAATGCTGAGCAAAGCCTGCGCGTGCGCCAGGCGCTGGAGCAAACCCAACTATGGCACAAGCAGGCGCGGTATCCGCAGGCGTTGTCGGGCGGGCAAATGCAGCGCGTGGCCATTGCTCGGGTGCTGGTGCGGCAGCAGCCGATATTGTTGTTGGATGAGCCCTTTGGCGCGCTGGACCCGGGTTTGCGCGAAGAGATGCTGCGCTTGGTGCAAGAGGTGACGCAGCGCTTGGGGTTAACCACGTTGCTGGTGTCGCACGTGCCGCAAGAGGCGTTGGTGTTGGGTGGTGACGTGTTGCTAATCGACGGCGGCCAGGTGCGCGCGCACGATTCGGCGCAGGTGCTGCGCCTACCCAACCCGCCAGCGGCGTGGGCGCGCTATTTGGGGGTGAGCAGCGCGGCCAGCCAGGCCTCGAGCTCGGCGAGCTCGGCGGGCTGATGGGCCAAGCCGGCCACGTAGCGGTCTGGCCGCAGCAAGGCGGCGCAGGCTTGATGGGCGGCAAGCCACTGATGCATGGGGCTGCCGAGTTCGGCGGTCAATTGGGCCACGTCGGCTTGACATAGGCGGGGGTAGCGGCTGGACTGCACCTGCTGGGCGTGCTCGGCTGCAACGAGCAAAGCAAAGCGGTGGCCGATGACGTCGTCCATAAGCTGCCCCTGGGAAAGCGTGAACTGTGGCGCCACGGTGCCAGCGTGGGGCTGGTGGCTGAGGTAGGCGCCGGGGCCAAGGCGAGGTTGCGGAAAGGCAAAAATTTCGGCACCCTGATCGGCAAAGGTGGCGTCGCGCAGGCGGGCACGCTCGGGGTCGGTTTCTTGAATGATGGCTCCTAGGCGCACGGCCAAGTCGATGAATTCGCGCACATGCGGCATGCGCTCGCTGCCGTAAGTGAGCAGCAGGTCGGGGTGGGCTTGGCCGCTGAGCACGGCGTGCAGTTTCCAGGCCAAGTTGGCCGCATCGCGCAGCCCCGCGCACATGCCTTGGCCCAAAAAGGGTGGGGTTTGGTGCGCGGCGTCGCCGGCAATAATTAGGCGCTGGTTTTGCCAGGTGTGCGCCAGCACCGAATGAAAGGTGTAAGCCGCGGCGCGCTCAACGGTGGCTTGTGCGGGCGTAATCCAGCGCGCAACCAGCGGCCAGTAAAAATCGGGCTGAGTGAGTTGCTCGGGGTCGTCGCCGGGTAGAACCATGATTTCCCAGCGGCGGCGCTTGCCGGTTTTGTTCACGATGGTCATGGGGCGTTGCGGGTCACACCATTGCACGGTGTACGCGGGCAGCGGCAGTTCGTTGTGGGTCAGTACGTCCAAGCACAGCCACGCTTGCTTGAGGCCGCGGTCGTCCATGTCGCTGCCAATTGCGTGGCGCACGGCCGAGCGTGCGCCATCGCAGCCCACCACGTACTGCGCCCGGTGGCGCTGGGTTTGGCCGTTGCTTAGGTCGGTGGTCTCAAGCGTCACCCCGTGGGCGTCAGCCGTGAGGCCTTGTACCTCGTGGCCCAGTTGCACATGCACATTGGGGTGCTGGGCCAGGCGCTGGCGCAGCAGCGTTTCGAGTTCCGGCTGATGAAAATACCAGTTGTTGTAGTGACCTTGCGGCCCAGGGTGGTCGCTGCCTTGGCGCACCAGCAAGGTTTGGCCGGTGCTGCTGACAAAGTGCATGCCCTGCGTACCGGGACGGGAGATGGCTTGCACCGCGTGCTGCAGCCCCAGGCTTTGCAGGATGCGCATGGTTTCGCCGTCAAAGTGCACGGCGCGTGGCAAGGGGTAAACCTGGGTGTCGCGCTCGAGCACCAAGGTGCTGATGCCGTAGGCACCCAGCAGGTTGGCCAAGGTGGCACCGGTGGGGCCCAGGCCAACCAGGGCAACGTCAACGTCGCTCATGCCGGGGGGTGGCCCATGCGCTGTTGCATACGCGCAATCCACGTTTGGCGCGGGCAAAAGCCTGGCAGTGTGCTGGCGTGTTGGTGGATTTGTGCTTCCAATACGTCGTTGGGCAACGACAAGTCAATCGGTAGCCGCATGGGTTGGTCCACGTACCACGGGGTGTCGTAAAACACCTCAAGGCGGTTGCCCTCGGGGTCGCGAAAGTAAATGGAGACGGCATTACCGTGGGTCACGGGTTGGATGTCGCTGGCGCCTTGCCCGGGCATGGCGTGGTGGAGTTGACGCAGGTCGTCCAGGCCACCCACGCGAAAAGACATTTGATTAATGACGTTGAACGCCACGGCCTCGGGGCGACCCGAGGCCAGCACGAGCTGGTGGTGCTCGGTGGGGTCTGAGGACAAAAACACCAAGTCCACGGGCCCATTGGGTGTGTCGAGCTTGCCGGTGTCGGTGATGGTGAGTTGCAGCAAGCGCTGGTAGAAGTCAGCCATCCGTTCGAGCGATTGGACGTAAATGCCGATGTGGCTAAAGGCGGGTTTGGTCATGGTGCGGCACGCCGGGGTTGAGCAAGCGGGGCTCCCGGGCCCCCACGGGGGCGGGCAAGGGTGGCTGGTTGGTGGTTATGATAGCGCGGTGCCGTCGGGCGGCCGCGCTGGGCTATTTGCACCAACCATGGGGAAATCCCTGTGCGCGACGGGCGCCAGGATAGTTACATTTGATACTAAATTAATCGTTGAAGGAGCGAGAGTATGAAGCGAATTGGCGTTTTGGCTGCAACGGCCGGTCTTTTATGGGGTGTTCAGGCCCAAGCCCAGACGGTCCTGACGGTCTCCAGTTGGGTGCCGCCCAAGCATTTGATCTCGCTGGCTCAGGCTGAGTGGTGCGATGAGTTGGCTAAGAAAACCAGCAACCGAGTTCGCTGCAACATCCTTCCGAAGGCTCCAATGCCCGCGCCGGGCACGATGGACGGCATTAAGAAAGGCTTGGTGGATGTTTCTTTTGCTGTGCATGGCTACACGCCTGGGCGCTTTGTGTTGACTCAAATGGCCGAGGTGCCGTTTTTGGGTGAAAGTGCCACTACGATTTCGGTTGCATTCAACAAAATTGCTTCCAAATATCCTGGGTTTGGTGCGGAGCATGACAAGCAGGGTGTGAAGGTGCTGACGTACTTCACCCATGGCCCTGGCATGATTTTGAACACCAAGAAAGACATTCGATCGGTTAGCGATTTGAACGGCCTGAAGTTTCGTATCGGTGGAGGCATGATCAACGAAATCACCAAACGCTTGGATATGAACGTTACGCTCAAGCCAGCGCCAGCGTCGTACGAATTGATTTCGACAGGGGTGATGGATGGGACGTTATTCCCAGCCGAGTCGATGTTGGGCTTCAAGATCAACACGCTGATCAAGCATATCACCACGGTACCTGGCGGGTTGTATAACACCAGCTTTGTGTTTGCGATGAACCCGGACAAGTACAACAGCTTGAGCGCGCAAGACAAAAAAGCCGTCGACGAGCTTTCAGGAGAATACGCCGCGCGACTGTTTGGTCGCTACTGGGATAAGTACGACGCTTTAGCCATGGATGATGCGAAGAAGCGCAACATGTCGATTCTGCAGGCAAGCCCGGCTATGATTCAGGACATCACGATCCGTATTGGCAAATTGGAGCGTGATTGGGCGGCGCAAGCCGAGAAGGCCGGCCTGCCCAATGCGTCGGCGGTTTTGGCTGAGTTCCGCAACGAAATCGCCAAGGTTAAGTAAAGCGTTCTTCACAACTGCGGCGGTAGTGGTAGCGTAAGCTGCCCTACCGCCAAATTTTTATGTTCAAAAACGTTACCTTTGCCGTGTGCGGCGGACTGAGTGCACTGTCGCTGGCGGCCATGATGCTGTTGACATTTTTCGATGTCATGGGCCGCAAGTTTCTTGATCAATCAATCGTCGGATCTTTCGAGCTCACCGAGATGTTGATGGTGGTTGTGATTTTTTCAAGCTTACCCCTGGTGTCCTTGCGTCAAGAGCACGTCACGTTCTCGACACTCGATTGGATGGTTGGCCCCGGTGCGCGGCGCATCCAACGCGCGGCTGTGTTGGCCGTCTGCAGTGTCTCCCTGCTGGCGGTTGGTTACGTCATGTGGCTTGCGGGTGTTGAGGTTGGCGAGACCGGTGAGACCAGTGCCCAGTTACTCATTCCGAGGGCACCCTTCATACAGTTGATGGGCGTTTTTTGTTTTGTTGCCGGGCTGGTGGAGTTGGCCCTCATCCCGGTGGCCATCAAGGATCCGCAGATGTTAGAAGGCGGCAGCCATGTTTGAGGCACTACTGGGTTTTGGAGGCTTGGTGTTGCTCACCCTTTTGCGGGTGCCGTTAGCGTTTGCAATGGCAATCGCGGCCTCGGTCGGCATTGCGCTCATGCGGGGCTGGCCTGTGGCATGGGCCAGTGCTGAGCAAGTGATTCAAGAGACCGGTTTTGCCTACACGCTGTCGGTGGTACCGCTTTTTGTTCTCATGGGTAATTTTGTCTCGCGAGCTGGGCTGGCGCACGAGTTGTTTGAGGCGGCGCACGCATTGATTGGCCACGTCAAGGGCGGCCTTGCGCACGCCACGGTACTGGCTTGTGCAGGGTTTGGTGCGATTTGTGGGTC
>JALRBF010000239.1 GCA_023262365.1 Burkholderiaceae bacterium | reverse complement strand
GTATCAATCAAAACTACGCGTGGGGTCAAGACTCATGGGCCGACTTTGAGCGCTCCATGAAAGTGTTCTACCCCAAGGCAGAGGTTGGCACCTCGCAAATGCCCAAGTTGTTCGCGGGGCAATACAGTGCAGAAATCTCTGCTCTGTTGCGCTCCAAGTCGGACGTGGTGCACAGCAGCTTGTGGGGTGGTGACTTGGAGGCGTTTATTCTTCAAGCCGTACCGCGTGGGCTGTTCAAGCGTAGCACCGTGGTGCTGACGGCGGGTGAGCCGGCCATGTTCCGTATGGCTGATAAGATCCCTGACGGCACCATCATTGGCGCGCGTGGGCCTTTTGGCCTTGTGGCTCCGGACACGGAACTCAACCGGTGGTTCCGCTCCCAGTACGCTGACCGTTACAACACCCCGCCAACGTACCCCTCGTACCACATGGCGCACGGCATCATGGCGGCTAAGATGGCCTATGAGCGTGCGATGAAGGCGAACGGCGGGAAAAAACCTACGGCTGACCAGTTGGCCGACGCCACCCGTGGTATGACCTTTGAAGGCCCTGGCGGCAACGCCAAATTTGCGCTCTCGGGTGGTCAGCAAGCGGTCGGCGATTACGCTTATGGACAGTTCAAGCGCGTTAACGGCAAGCCGACCATTGCCAATATTAAGCGCTTTACCGTCGACCAAATCATGCCACCCGATGGCGTGAAGACAGCGGATTGGATTAACTCGGGCTTCAAGGCCAAGTAAGCTTGTTGATCACACCCCCGAGGCGGCCTAGCAGCCTCGGGGGTTTTTATTGTCTGGAGGGGTAATGGAAGATTTGATGTTCATTTTGATGGACGGTATCAACTTCGCCGCGTGGTTGTTTTTGGCTGCGGTGGGCTTGACCCTCATCTACGGTGTGATGAAGATTCTTAACGTGGCGCACGGCAGTTTCTACGCCATGGGCGCTTACGTGGCGGCCACCGTGCTGGGCTACTGGTTCGACAATAGCATGCCTCCATATCTTTCTTACCTCGTTTTGTTGGTGGCTGCATTTGTCGCGGGGTTTGTGGTTGGGCCCATCATTGAGCGGGTGATGCTCAAGCCCCAGTACGACCGTGATGAACACCTCATTCTTTTGATTACCTACGGTTTGTTTTTGATTTTGGAAGACGTGCTCAAACTGATTTGGGGCGTCGATCCATATTTCGTTTCTCAGCCCTACGAATTGGTCGGAAGTTTTACTTTGGGGGACATGGTTTATCCAAGCTACTATTTGCTGATGGCCGGCTTGGCCTTGGCCGTGGGTTTGGGGCTGATGTTTTTGCTCAACCGCACGCACTTTGGGCGCATGCTGGTGAGCGTGATTCATGACCGCGAAATCAGCTCGGCCATGGGCATTAATGTGGGGCGCATGTTTGCCATTACGTTTGGCCTGGGTGTGACCTTGGCGGCCCTGGCCGGTGCCTTTACGGCGCCCACGGTGTCGGTGACGCCAGGCATGGGCGTGGAGGTGATTGTGCTGTCGTTTGCGGTGGTCGTCACCGGCGGCCTGGGCAGTTTGCCTGGGGTGGCGTTGGCCGCGGTGTTAATGGGCATTGTGCGCGCCATTTGCGTGTTTTATGCGCCCGAGCTGGAGCTGTTTGTGATTTACAGCATCATGGCCTTGGTGCTGACCTTTCGCCCGCGTGGCTTGTTTAGCGTTGCGGAGGCGCGCAAGATATGAACTCCCTACCTATCGGTTATATACGACCGCGGATCCGCCCACAATGACCACATCGGTGA
>JALRBF010000212.1 GCA_023262365.1 Burkholderiaceae bacterium | reverse complement strand
AACGAAAACAACCGGGTGCGGTTCGAGCGCGTGTTCCCGTGGGAGGTGTACGTCGATCGGGTGGACGCCCAGTATGGCCGTCCGCGCTGCATGTACCGGGTCAAACAGGTCGACCGCCGCGCCGCGAAAGCCCAGCATGGGATTTTCTTCCTCGGGCTCGTAGCGGCTGCCTCCAATTAATTTGCGGTACTCGTTACTCTTAAAATCCGAGAGCCGAACAATCACCGGCTTGGGCCAAAACGCCGCGGCAATGGTGGCCACGCCTTCCGTAATCTTGTCCACATAAAACGCGCGCGGCGACACATGCCCGCGCGCTACCGACTCCACCGCGAGCTTCAAATCGGCGTCCACGTTGGGGTAATCCAATATCGCCTTAGGGTGCACGCCAATGTTGTTGTTGATGACGAATTCAAGGCGCGCCAAACCCACGCCGGCATTGGGCATTTGGCAAAAATCAAAAGCCAGCTGGGGGTTGCCCACGTTCATCATGATTTTTACGTCAAGCTCGGGCATCGCCCCACGCGGCACCTCAGAGACCTCCACCTCCAACAGCCCCTCGTACACGTGCCCGGTATCACCCTCGGCGCAACTCACCGTCACCAGCATACCTTCGCGCAACGACTCGGTGGCGTCGTGACACCCCACCACCGCCGGAATTCCCAACTCGCGTGCAATGATGGCTGCGTGGCAGGTGCGCCCACCGCGATTGGTCACGATGGCGCTGGCACGCTTCATCACCGGCTCCCAGTTGGGGTCGGTCATGTCTGTTACCAACACGTCGCCGGGTTGTACCCGGTCCATTTCAGCCGGGCTTTGCACCAAGCGCACGGGGCCCGTGCCCACCTTTTGTCCAATCGCACGTCCCGCAGCCAACACCTCCCCTTTGCCCTTCAGGGCAAACCGCTGTTCAGCCACTGCTCCCGATTGGCTTTTCACCGTCTCGGGACGAGCCTGAAGAATGTACATCTGGCCGTCTTCGCCGTCTTTGCCCCACTCGATGTCCATGGGGCGCCCGTAATGCGCCTCGATGCGCAGCGCCACCCGAGCCAGTTCGTGCACCTCTTGGTCGGTTAGGCTGTAGCGATTGCGTTGCGCCACCTCCACATCGCACACCTGCACCAACTTACCGCTTTCTTGGCGCGCTTGCTCGCTGGCAAACACCATGGCTTGCAACTTAGATCCGAGGCTGCGCCGCACAATGGCCTCGTGGCCTTGCTGCAGCATGGGCTTGTGGACGTAAAACTCGTCGGGGTTCACGGCGCCTTGGACCACCATCTCACCAAGTCCGTAACTCGAGGTAATAAAAACCACATCTCTAAAGCCCGACTCGGTATCCAGCGTAAACATCACCCCGGCCGCGCCGGTGTCACTGCGCACCATGCGCTGCACGCCAGCGGACAAGGCCACGGCGTCGTGGGCAAAGCCCTTGTGCACGCGATAACTGATGGCACGGTCGTTAAAAAGCGAGGCAAATACCTCTTTGATTTTCTCTAGTGTGGCGTCTACGCCACGCACATTAAGAAAGGTTTCTTGCTGCCCGGCAAACGAGGCATCGGGTAAGTCCTCGGCAGTGGCCGACGAGCGCACCGCAAAACTGGCGTTGGCACCACCGTCGAGCGCGGCAAAGGCCTGGCGAATGGCTTGCTCCAGCGGCTCGGGCAGGGGTTGCGCTTGTACCCACGCGCGAATGGTTGCGCCGGTTCGCGCCAGCGCCTGCACGTCGTCGACCTCCAGCGCCGCCAACGCTTGGCTGATACGCCGATCTAAGCCCTCGTGAGCAAGGAACAGCCGAAAGGCGTGGGCCGTGGTGGCAAAGCCCGTGGGCACGCGCACGTCGCCAGGAAGTTGCGAGATCATCTCCCCCAGGCTGGCGTTTTTCCCGCCCACCCATTCCACATCGGTGTTACGCAGCAACTCAAAAGGAACGACCAAATCGGTCGCTGCAAAGCGCTCAGGCATGAGACTCTCCGAAAAACATAAATGGGCGACCGATGCTCCCCGCGGCAACCGGTTGGTGAATGGTTAACATCCGGTTAAGGACATCGCAGCAGTCAAGCAACCATTGTAAAAAACCCCAAAGGCCTCTCACCCATGCCCAATCGCTCTGTCTTTTTTCTCTCCGATGGCACCGGCATCACCGCAGAGACCTTTGGTCACGCCATTTTGGCCCAGTTCGCTGTTACTCCACGCCAAGTCAGGCTGCCGTTTGTGGACAGCCCAGCCAAAGCGCACCAGGCGGTCGAGCAAATCAACCAGGCGGCTGCACGCGAGGGCAAGCCGCCCATTGTTTTTAGCACCGTGGTGGACCAAGAAGTCCTGTCCATCATCGAGGCCAGCTGCCAAGGTTTACTCATGGACTTGTTTGGCACCTTTGTTGCGCCGCTGGAGCAAGCCTTTGACCTCAAAAGCAACCACCGCGTAGGCCGCTTTAGCCAAACCGCACAAACCCAGGCGTACCACAACCGCATCGAGGCCATCAATTTTGCCCTGGCACATGATGATGGCCAAAGCGCGCGCGACCTTGCCAGCGCCGAGGTGATACTGGTGGGCGTGAGCCGAAGCGGCAAAACCCCCACCACCCTTTACTTAGCCATGCAATACGGCATCAAAGCCTCCAACTACCCACTGATTCCCGAAGACTTTGCGCGTCAACGCCTGCCCCAAGACCTGCTGCCCTACCGGCACAAACTCTTTGGGCTTACCATCGACCCTAGCCGCTTGGCCGACATCCGCCACGAGCGCCGGCCCAACTCGCGCTATGCCAGCCTCTCCAATTGCCAATACGAGGTCTCTGAGGCCGAGGCCATGATGCGCCGCGAAGGCATTGCGTGGTTGTCCTCAACCATCAAATCCATTGAAGAGATCGCCACCACCATCTTGCAGCAGGTGTTGCCGCAACACCTGAACTACTAACCAGCGCGCTTGCCGCGGGCCTGCCCGGCGTGGGCGTGACGCGCCAAAATAAAGTTGGCAAACAGCTTAAGCCATATGGTGATGCCGCCCAAGGCATTCCAAGCCTCGTAGCGCGGTTGGTCCAGCACCACCCAAAGCACCGTGGAGACGGCCACAGTGCCGCCGAGGAGGTTAACCACCGCAGCATAAGGCGCCACCCGCGCCGGGTCAGGCGGTGGTTCACCGCGTTTGAGCGCCACGCGCGAAAAATCGCGTTGAATGGCAATACGCCACGCCTCGCGCAGCCACACCACCCCCAAGACCACCAGGCCCAGCAGCAAAATCCAGTTCAGCACAATGAACACATAAGCGTGCACGCGCAACCTCCCAAAAAAAAACCCGCCGGCAGCATCCCGCCGGCGGGTGTTCAGTTTACCGGGACAACACGCCAGTCTCGCCCCGGTGGTGCATCAGTGACCAGTGGCCGCCCCTGCGCCCTTGGGCACACGAATCGACTCAACCAAGTCCTGAATATGCTGAGGCGCCGGCGCGGCGGTCTTGGCCACCAAGAACGCCACCACAAAGTTCACGATCGCACCCAAGGTACCAATGGCGTTCGGCTCAATCCCAAACCAGCCGTTTTCACCACCCACCATGTGCACAAACTCGGTGCCCTTGATGAAGAAGATACCCTTGTGCGCAAACACGTAGAACAGGGTCACCGCCAAGCCGGCGATCATTCCCCAAACCGCACCACGCGTATTCATGGTCTTGGAGAAGATACCCAACATGATCGCGGGGAACAGCGACGAGGCGGCAATACCAAAGGCCAGTGCCACGGTACCTGCGGCGAATCCTGGCGGATTCAACCCCAAATAACCTGCCACAAAAATGGCCACCGCCATGGCAATCTTGCCAGCCAGCAACTCGCTCTTTTCGTCAATCTCAGGGTTGATCACCCCTTTGATCAAGTCATGCGAGATGGCTGAGGCAATCGCCATCAGCAAGCCCGCAGCGGTTGACAACGCGGCAGCCAATCCCCCTGCAGCTACCAGCGCAATCACCCAGTTGGGCAGCATGGCAATCTCTGGGTTGGCCAACACGATGATGTCGTTGTTGACGCTGAGCTCGTTGCCCTTCCAGCCAGCCGCATTGGCCTTGGCAAGCACCGCTTCGTTCTTGGTCTTGTCGTTGTAGTACTGGATGCGACCGTCACCGTTTTTGTCGGTGAATTTCAGCAATCCAGTGGCTTCCCAACGCTTCATCCAATCCGGACGCTCGCTAGCCAAGATGCTGCTCTCGGTGGCATACAAGTCACCGCCACCCTTGACCGCGGTGTTCACCGTGGCGTGCAGGTTCAACTTGGCCATGGCGCCTACCGCAGGTGCGGTGGTATACAAAATGGCAATGAAGAACAACGCCCAGCCAGCCGAGCGGCGTGCATCAGCCACTTTGGGCACGGTAAAGAAGCGCACGATCACGTGGGGCAAGCCCGCCGTGCCGATCATCAACGACACCGTGTAGCTGAAGGTGTTGAGCATGCTCAAACGGGGCGAGGTGGTGTACTGGCTGAAGCCCAAGTCCGTGACCACTTGGTCCAGTTTTGCCAGCAGTGAGACACCCGAACCCGCAAAATCCGAGCCCAGACCCAATTGAGGCAACGGGTTGCCGGTGAGGTTCAACGAGATGAAGATAGCCGGAATGGTGTAGGCCAAAATCAGCACACAGTATTGCGCCACCTGGGTGTAAGTGATGCCCTTCATGCCACCAAACACCGCGTAGGTAAACACAATGGCCATACCCACGTAAATGCCGGTGTCCTTGTCCACTTCAAGAAAGCGGGCAAAGGCAATACCCACACCAGTCATCTGCCCAATGATGTACGTGATCGACGCCACCAACAAGCAAATCACCGCCACCGTACGAGCCGTCGGTGAGTAGAAGCGATCACCGATAAATTCCGGTACCGTGAACTTGCCAAACTTGCGCAAGTACGGGGCCAGCAGCATCGCCAACAACACGTAGCCGCCAGTCCAGCCCATCAAGAACACGGTGCCACCGTAGCCAAAGCCAGAAATCAGACCGGCCATTGAAATGAATGACGCCGCAGACATCCAGTCAGCTGCCGTGGCCGCCCCGTTCATCACGGGGTTAACACCGCGCCCTGCCACGTAGAACTCACCCGTGCTCCCGGCACGCGCCCAAATCGCGATACCGATGTACAGCGCAAAGGAGGCGCCAACGATCAAATAGGTAACTGTTTGTAAATCCATGGTGTGGCTCCTTAGTCTTCTTCGACGCCGAATTGGCGGTCGATTTCACCCATTTTTTTGGCGTACCAAAAAATGAGGATCACAAAGACATAGATGGAACCTTGCTGAGCAAACCAAAAGCCCAGCGGGTAACCACCCAACATGATGTTGTTGAGCGCAGGCGCCAACAAGATACCGGCGAGGTAGGACACTATGAACCAAATCACGAGGACTTTGGTAAGTAGCGCCAACGTTGCCGACCAATAGCCTTGGCTGTCTTGCATACGGAGACTCCTTAAGCGTTGAAGCAAGAGTGAACCTGGTACCAAACTCGCGCACCCAAAGGCACGGCGACCCGTCCAGACCCTACGCACTGTCGTACGGTCGGCTTACAGCTAACTGAAAGGCACCCGTTTCTTATTTGAACAACCAAGAAAAATAGGGTAAACCCCAATAACCATGGCAACATGTAGGGGCTTTTGGGAACTTTCCTCGCATGTCCTAAACTAAGAGATACCTTGAACTTAAGGACTTGCGACATGATTGGTTCCAACCCATCTACCCCCATCGACACCACCGCCTCCGCTCGGGTTGTGCACCGCAACCGCGTGCTGCGCAACACCTACTGGCTGTTGGCCATCAGTCTGTTGCCAACCGTCTTGGGCGCCTGGGTGGGTGTGAGCACGGGCATCACCGCGGCCATGGGTGGTGGGCTGAGCTTCATTCTGTTTTTGGCGGTTGCCTTTGGTTTTATCTTCGCCATTCAAAAGACCAAAAACAGCGCCGCTGGCGTGTGGGTGTTGCTGGCCTTCACCTTCTTCATGGGCTTGATGATGTCACGCCTGATTGCCATGGTGCTGGGCTTTAGCAACGGTGCCGAATTGGTCATGACGGCCTTTGGCGGTACCGCTGGCGTGTTTTTTGTCATGGCCGGTGTGGCCACCACCACCAAGCGCGACCTAAGCGGCATGCAGCAATGGCTCATGGTCGGCCTGGTCGTGTTGTTGGTGGGTATGGTCATCAACATGTTCGTGGCAAGCTCCACGGGCATGCTCGTGCTCAGCATGCTTGCCGTGGGCTTGTTTAGCGCCTTTTTGTTGTTCGACCTCAAGCGCATTGTCGATGGTGGAGAAACCAACTACATCAGCGCGACCTTGGCGTTGTACCTCAATCTCGTCAACATCTTCCAAAATCTGCTGATGCTGCTGAGCGTCTTTGGCGGCCAGCGCGACTAGCCAGCGGCCTGCGATGCACCAGGGTCGGCTTGGCCGCGGCGGCTAAACACCGCCATGCACTCCACGTGCGCGGTGTGCGCAAACATATTAATTACGCCGGCCGCTTCGCACACCATGCCCGCACGGTGCACCAGCAGACCGGCGTCTCGCGCCAGCGTGGCGGGGTTGCAACTGACGTAAACGATGCGCTCGGGCGGCTGCCAAGCAGGCTGCCCTGGCGTCTGGCTGGACAGTTCAATAGCCTCAACCAATGCCTTGACCAAGGCAAAGGCACCTTCGCGGGGCGGGTCGATCAGCCACTTGTGCGCTGTGCCCAAAGCGACCACATCGGCGGCTTGCAGGGTAAACAAATCCCTGGCCACAAATTCTGGCCTCGCCCGCAGCGTTGCTGCTGCGGCCGCGGCGTTGTGTTGCGCGCGCTGCACCAATGCCGCAGAGCCCTCCAGTCCAATTACCCGCGCGCCCTCCGTGGCCAAGGGTAAGGTGAAGTTGCCCAAGCCACAAAACCAGTCAATGGCGGTTTCGTGTGGCTGCAGCGCTAACCACGACAAGGCGCGTGGCACCAGCACACGGTTAATGGCCGGATTAACTTGAGTGAAATCGGTGGGTCGAAACGGCATATGCATGCCATAAGCTGGCAGCGTGTAGGCCAAACCGTCATCCGGGTTGGGTTCCAACGGCGCCACGGTGGCTGGGCCACCAGGCTGCAACCACCATTGCACCCGATGGCCTTGTTGTTGCTGCGCCAAGGCAAAGGCCTTTAATTCGGCCATGTCTTGCCCCAGCAAAGGCTCCAGGTGGCGCAACACCAAGGCGGTGGTGTGGTCGTCGGCGGCAAGTTCGATTTGCGGGCAAAGTGCCCGCGAGGGCATGCGGTAAAGGGCTTGCCGCAGCGCAGGCAGCATGGCGCTGACGGCTGGTGGCAGCACCGGACACTGGGTCATGTCGGCCACGTAGCGGCTTTTGCGCTCATGAAATCCCACAAGCACCGCGTCTTTTTTGGGTACGTAGCGCACCGACAATCGCGCCCGGTGCCGATACCCCCAGGTGGGGCCATGAATCGGGCGCAGCACCTGCAGCGGTTTGACCTTGGCCAGGTGCCACAGCTGGTCCTCGAGGCCGCGCTGCTTAACCGCCACTTGGGTATCGGCCTGTAGGTGCTGCAGTTTGCAGCCGCCACAGGCCCCTGGGTGCAGCCCAAAGTGCGGGCACCCGGGGGTGACGCGCGCCGTGGCAGGGCGCTGCACCGCCACCACCGAGGCTTGCTCAAAGCGCGCCTTGCGTCGGTGCACCACCACCTGCACGCGTTCGCCGGGTAAAGCGCCCTCAATAAAAACCACCTTGCCGTCGGCCCGGGTGGCAACACCTTGCCCCTCCAAGTCGAGGCTGTCTACCCGCAACCACTCGGGGTCGGGGCTGGCTTGGGTGCGCGCCATGCTAGGGCGCGGGCAGGTAGGCCAATGGATCGACCGGCTTACCCAGCCGTCGTATTTCAAAATGCAGCTTAACCCGGTCGGCGTCGCTGCTCCCCATTTGGGCAATGGTTTGGCCTTGTTTGACTTCCTGGTCTTCTTTCACCAGCAACACCTGGTTGTGCGCGTAGGCGGTCAGCAGGGTGTCGTTGTGCTTGAGAATCACCAGGTTACCGTAGCCACGCAAGCCCGAGCCGGCATACACCACGCGGCCATCGGCTGCGGCCGTCACCGGCGAGCCGGCTTCGCCACCGATGCCGATGCCTTTGTTGGTTTTGCCATCAAAGGTGGCCACCACATCCCCCTTGGCTGGCCAGACAAAATTCACGCCATCGGCGCGGGCCGCCGCCCTGGCCTCTTCGCTTGGGCCTGGCGGCGGCTCGGGTTGCGCGTTTTGTACCGCCGAGGCTGGCCGCGGCAGGGTGGGCGAGCCGTTGGATTCAGCCGTTGGCGTGGGCTCGGTGGCAGCGGCGCCGTCTTGACCCGCCACGGGTTTAAGGGGCTGGGCTTTGGCGGGGCCGCTGGCGCCATCCACGGGCTTGACCACCACCCGCTGCGCCGCGGGTGCGGGTGTGGCCTGAGCGGCGGCCACGGCGGGCGCCGGCGGCGGCGTGACCCGTAATAAAGCCCCTGCCTCGAGTTGATTGGGGTCACTGAGCTGGTTCCAGCGTGCCACCTCGCGCCAATTTAGGCGAAACGAATCGGCAATGCGCACCAGGGTGTCGCCTGGCTGAATGCGGTAGTAGCCCTCGGGCGCAGGCTCTAGACTACGCCGGGGCAAGTTACGGGTTTCGACCGGGGCCTGCGCCGCATCGTAGGTAGAAGCGCATCCGGCCAGCAACAGGGCGCACACACTCAATAAGGTTAACCGTTTCATATCACCCCAAATTTTAGCGGGACGAAGCGCACTTCCTCCAAATCGGTTTGCTGCCATCCTTGGCGGGTGCGCTTGACCAGCCGCAACACGTGTTTGCCCACTGCCACCTGAACCGGGGCGACCAAGGTGCCACCCGGGGCCAGTTGCGCGAGCCATGCCGCCGGCACCTCGGGCCCAGCCGCTGCGGCCACGATGACGTCGTAGGGTGCGTAACTGGGGTAGCCTTGGGTGCCGTCGGCCAACACCAAATGCAAGTTGCGCAGCGCCAACGGGCGCAACAGGGTGCGGGCCTTGTCGTGCAGGCCCTTGAGACGCTCCACACTGACCACGGTGCCGCACAAACGCGCCAACAAGGCGGCCTGATAGCCGCACCCGGTGCCAATTTCCAGCGCCTTGGCGGGCGGCTCGGCACGGCCCTGCAGCAGCAGCGAGAGCATGCGTGCCACCACACTGGGCTTGGAGATGGTTTGGCCCAAGCCAATGGGCAAACTGGTGTCTTGGTAGGCCTGATTGGCCAAGGCAGGGTCAACAAAGGCGTGGCGCGGCACCTCGGCCAAAGCGGCCAGCACCACCGACTCTATCCCCGGCAGGCTCGCCAAACGCTGCACCATGGCCTGGCGCACGGCCGCCGAATCAAGGCCCAGCCCGGCGGGCGCCGTGGGGGCCGCACGTGCCTGTGAGGCAGGGCGGGCGGGTGCCATGACCGCCGGCGGCACGGCGCGCGCCGGAAAGCGCGAAGGTGCCCGCTCGTTGGCGCTCAACGAGGGCTCTCAGTGGGCGGCAACAGCGCCCGCCAGTAGGGTAGGCGGTCGTGGTCGGTCAAATCCACCTGCAGCGGCGTGATGGAGACCTGACCCTGTGCCGTGGCATGAAAATCGGTGCCTGGTGTGGCGTCGCGCGCTTCGCCGGCCGCGCCAATCCAGTACATCGTTTCACCGCGCGGGTTGTCTTGCGTCATCACGCGTTGGGCAGCATGACGCCGGCCCAAGCGCGTCCACTGCAACGCGCCCAGTTCGGTGTAAGGCCGATTGGGCAGGTTAACGTTGAGCAACCACGGCGCGGTGTGCGCCTGGCCATGGGTCAGCGGCATCAGGCTACGCACCAACTCGGCGCAACGCTTGGCCGCTGCATCAAGGTGCGCCCAGCCTTTGTCCACCAATGAAAACGCCACCGCAGGCACACCGAACAAGTAGCCTTCCATGGCTGCGCCCACGGTGCCCGAGTAAATGGTGTCGTCGCCCATGTTGGCGCCGTTGTTGATGCCCGAGACCACCAGGTCGGGCAATTCGTGTTCGGCCAGCATGCCGGTAAGCGCAATGTGCACGCAATCCGCCGGCGTGCCGTTGACATAGGTGAAGCCATTGGCCGCTTGCTGCACGTACAGCGGGGCGGTGAGGGTGAGCGAGTTGGACTTGGCGCTGTTGTTGTGCTCGGGGGCCACCACCTTCACCGTTGCCACCTCTTGCAACGCCTGATGCAGCGCCTCCAGGCCGGGGGCTCGAAAACCGTCATCGTTGCTTAAGAGAATACGCATGGGCGTCGATTGTAGGTGCGTGTGCCTGACAGACAAGGCCGCGCCCTCGCTTTACCATGAGGTTTTGCGGATTGACCTGAGAGAACGCCATGCACGCTTGGTTTTGCGATACCCCCACTGGCCCCGAGGCGCTGACCTGGCGCGAGGCCCCAACCCCCGAGCCACAAGCCCACGAACTCAGGTTGCGCGTCGCCGCGGCCAGCCTAAATTTTCCCGACCTGTTGATTGTGCGCAACCAATACCAGCACAAACCCGCTTTGCCTTTTGTGCCTGGGGCTGAGATGGCTGGCTGGGTAGAGGCCGTGGGCGCCGACGTTCGAGGCTGGCAAGTGGGCCAAGCCGTTGCCTGTTTGCCGGGTGTGGGTGGATTTGGCACCCACGCCTGTGTGTCAGCCGACCTTTGCTTGCCGCTGCCCGAGGGCTTTCCC
>JALRBF010000171.1 GCA_023262365.1 Burkholderiaceae bacterium | reverse complement strand
GCCTTGGCTGGGGCGTGGCAGCTGAACAAGTTGGTGGCGATTTACGATGACAACGGCATCTCGATTGACGGTCAAGTCAAGCCATGGTTTGTGGACGACACCCCGGCGCGCTTTGCCGCCTATGGCTGGCACGTGATTGGCCCGATTGACGGCCACGACATGGCCGCCATTGACCGAGCCTTGGCCGACGCCACGCGCAGCGAACGGCCGGTGTTGGTGGTGTGCAAAACCCACATTGGGCAAGGCTCGCCCAACCGCGCGGGCACGGCCAAGGCGCACGGCGAACCCTTGGGCGCCGATGAAATTGCCCTGACCCGCCAGGCGCTGGGCTGGCAGGCCGCGCCTTTTGAATTGCCTGAGGCGGTGCGACAGGCGTGGGACGGGCGCGCGCGCGGCGCCGCGCTGCACCGCCAATGGCAGCAGCGCTGGGACGCCTACGCCAAAGCGCACCCTGAGTTGGCTGGCGAACTCAAGCGCCGCTGGCGTGGCGACTTGCCCAAGGGCTTGGGCCGGGTGGTGCAGCAGGCGCTGGCGCAGGCTGAGCAAAAAGCCGAGGGCGTGGCCTCGCGCAAGGCCTCGCAAATGGCGCTCACCGTGTTGGCCAAACAACTGCCCGAGCTGCTCGGCGGCTCGGCCGACCTAACGGGCTCCAACCTCACGCTTACCCCAGACATGACCGCGCTGCGCGTGGACTTGGCCGGGCGGGTGGTGCATGCCAGCGGCCAGGCGCCGGTGCACGTGAACTACGGCGTGCGCGAGTTTGGCATGGCCGCCATCATGAACGGGGTGGCGTTGCACGGGGGGTTCATTCCGTATGGCGGCACGTTTTTAACGTTTAGCGACTACTCGCGCAACGCGCTGCGCATGGCCGCGCTGATGAAGCGCCGCGTGGTGCACGTGTTTACCCACGACAGCATTGGCCTAGGGGAAGACGGCCCCACCCACCAAAGCATTGAGCACGCGGCAAGCTTGCGCCTGATTCCGGGGCTGGACGTGTGGCGGCCATGTGACGTGAGCGAGACCCTGGTGGCCTGGCACGCGGCGCTGCAAGACGCGCGTCGCCCCAGCGCGTTGCTGTTGTCTCGCCAAAACCTGCCGCACGCGCCGCGCGCGCGCACGGGCGACATCGCACGCGGCGGCTACGTGTTGGCCGAGCCTGCTGAGGTGGGACGAGCGCGCGCGCAAGCGGTGCTGATTGCCACCGGCTCGGAGGTGTCGCTGGCGTTGCGCGCGCAAGATTTACTTAGCCAACGCGGGGTCGGGGTGCGTGTGGTCTCCATGCCCTGCACGCAGGCGTTTGAGCGACAAGACATGGACTACCAACAGCAGGTGCTGCCGCCGCACCTGCCGCGTGTGGCCGTGGAGATGGGCAGCACCAGCGGCTGGTGGAAGTACGGCTGCGCGGCTGTGGTGGGTATTGACGTGTTTGGTGAGTCCGCCCCAGCAGCTGATTTATTCAAGCATTTTGGCTTTACCCCGGAGAACGTGGCCGACACGGTGCACGCCGTGTTGGCCAGGTCGGCGCGTTGAGCGCTGAGCCGATGAATGAACAACAACCTGACCAAAGGAACAAGGCATGACGCTACGAGTGGGGATTAACGGTTTTGGGCGCATTGGGCGCATGGTGTTTCGTGCTGCGGCACAAAATTTTGCGCAGGACATTGAGGTGGTGGGCATCAACGATTTGTTGGAGCCCGATTACCTGGCCTACATGCTGCTCTACGACAGCGTGCACGGCCGGTTTGCCGGTGAGGTGGCCGTGGACGGCAACACCTTGGTGGTTAACGGCAAGCGCATTCGCCTCAGCGCCGAGCGTGACCCGGCGGCACTGCGCTGGGGTGACGTGGGGGCGCAGGTGGTGATTGAGTCAACCGGCTTGTTTCTGACCAAAGACACCGCCCAAAAGCACCTCGAGGCTGGTGCGCAAAAGGTGATCATGTCCGCACCGTCAAAAGACGACACGCCGATGTTTGTGTATGGCGTCAATCACACCACGTATGCCGGCCAAGCGATCGTGAGCAACGCCAGCTGCACCACCAACTGCTTAGCCCCGGTGGCCAAGGTGCTCAACGACACCTTTGGCATCAAGCGCGGCTTAATGACCACGGTGCATGCGGCCACGGCCACACAAAAAACCGTGGACGGCCCGAGCAACAAAGACTGGCGTGGTGGGCGCGGCATTTTGGAGAACATCATTCCCAGCAGCACCGGCGCGGCTAAGGCGGTAGGGGTGGTGATTCCTGAGCTCAACAAAAAGCTCACAGGCATGGCTTTTCGGGTGCCCACGTCCGACGTCTCGGTGGTTGACCTAACCGTGGAGCTGCTGCGCGACGCCAGCTACGACGACATTTGTCAAGCCATGAAAGCCGCCAGCGAAGGCCCCATGAAAGGCGTGCTGGCCTATACCGAAGACAAGGTGGTGGCCAGCGACTTCAGGGGCGAGAGCTGCACCAGTGTGTTTGATGCCGAAGCCGGCTTGGCGCTGGACAGTACGTTTGTCAAAGTCGTCTCGTGGTACGACAACGAGTGGGGTTACTCCAACAAGTGCCTCGAAATGGCGCGCGTGATCGGTCGCTAGCGTGCGGCGTCGGCCGCCCCAGGTGGGGTGGCCGGCACCATGCGCTCGGGGGCCACCACCACCGCCGCGGGTTGGCCTGCCCCGGGCCCCAGGCCCCAGCGCAGCAAAGCCCCATTGCCCCACAAGGCCATGATTATGTTGGCCAGTCCCAAGGCCACCACCAACGTTTTTAGCATGGTCTTACGCTCACTTCTTCTGTCACGATGGGCTGCACGCCGTCGGCGGTGCGCAGTTGCAGCGCGCCTTGTTCGTTTACGCCATGGGCCTGGCCTTGGCGCCCATCTGAGAGCCACACCTGGCGAGCCTGCAGCGCGTCACGCGCGGCAAAGCGGTTAACCCACGGCGCAAAGCCAGTACGGGCAAAGTTTAGCAGGGCCGCCAGTACCGCAGGCACCAAGCGCGGCAGCCATCCGGGGGTGGCCACCTCGGGCGCCAGCGCCTGCAAGCACGTGGTGGCTTGCCCCACCGCCGCGGGCGCGGCTGCGCCATTGAGCCCGATGCCAACCACACAGTAGGCGCGCTCGCCACGCTGCACCGACTCGATCAACACCCCGCCTAACTTGGCGTCGTTGACCCACAAGTCGTTGGGCCACTTCACCTGAACCGCCGCGGGCAACTGCTCGGCCAAGGCCACGCCCACCACCAGCGACAACCCGCTCCACGAAACGGGCTGCAGGGGCAGCCCAAGCGACAGGGTGAGGTGTTGGCCAGGGGCGGCGACCCATTCCCGCTGGCGCCGGCCGCGCCCGGCGTCTTGGTGGTACGCCACCCGCAGGCACGGCTGCCAGTGGCCGGCGCGCGCGCGCGCCAGCAAGTCGGTGTTGGTTGAGCCGGTGCGTGCCACCAGCTCGGCTTGCAGCGGCATCAGGTCAGCGCAAGCCTGCGCGGCTTGCTGCGTGGCGGCTTGCCAAAGGGCCAGGGGGTTGGAGTGGCGCAAGCAAGGGCCCCGGGCGGTGCGGGCGGCGTGGCCCTAGCGTCGCGCCGCCAGCATGGTGCCACGGCAACGTTTGGCGCCGCAGTGGCAGGCGTATTCGCGCTTGAGTTTGGCGGTTTGGCGCCCGTCAACGTCAAGCTCGTAGTCGTAGTTGAGCTCTTGGCCGGTTCGTATGGCGCGCAGGCTGCGAATGTAGACACGCCCGTCTTGCTCAAACGCTTCGCAGTTGGGTTGGCAGCTGTGGTTGATCCAGCGCGCCTTGTTGCCGCCGTGAGCCGCGTCGATGACGCGGCCGTCTTCTAGCGTGAAGTAAAAGGTGTGGTTGGGCTGGCTGGGGTCGTGCGGGTGGCGCTTGAGGGCTTTTTTCCAGCTGATGCGCTCGCCTTTGTACTCAATGAGCACCTCGCCCTTGGGGATGTCAACCAAGGCAAATACGCCCTTGCCGTGTACCGACGAGCCGCGCGTTTGCAAACGCAGGCGCGGTGAGATTTGAACCAGTTTGGGCATGGTGGCGAAAAAATTTGGTAAGGTGGGTGTGCACGGGCGCGCACGGGCGCGCACGAGAAGGGATTGTAGACACAGCCATGAAAACCTTGGTCATTGCCGAAAAGCCGTCGGTCGCACAAGACATTGTGCGGGCCTTGACGCCACAGTCGGACAAGTTTGAAAAGCACGACAACCACTTTGAAAACGAGGCGTGGGTCGTCACCTCGGCGGTGGGGCATCTGGTGGAGATTGCCGCGCCTGAAGGGGTGGACGTCAAACGCGGCAAGTGGAGTTTTGCCAACCTGCCGGTGTTGCCGCAGCAATTTGACGTGCGCCCGATTGAAAAATCCAAAACCCGCCTCAACGCCGTGATTAAGCTCATCAAGCGCAAAGACGTGGGCCACATCATCAACGCCTGCGACGCCGGGCGCGAGGGCGAGCTGATTTTTCGCCTGATTTTGCAGTATGCGCAAGGCGCCAAAACCGCGGCCAAGCCGGTACAGCGGTTATGGCTGCAGTCCATGACGCCGCAGGCCATACGCGAGGGCTTTGCCGCCTTGCGCAGCGACCAAAGCATGCAGCCATTGGCCGATGCGGCGCGCTGCCGCTCCGAGGCCGATTGGCTGGTGGGCATTAACGGCACGCGGGCCATGACCGCGTTCAATTCGCGCGACGGCGGATTTTTTCTCACCACCGTGGGCCGTGTGCAAACGCCCACGTTGAGCTTGGTGGTCTCGCGCGAAGAGGCCATACGCAAGTTTGTGCCGCGCGCCTATTGGGAGGTGCACGCCAGCTTTGGCGTGGCCGCTGGCGCCTACGCCGGCAAATGGTTTGACCCCGGCTTTAAGAAAAACGACGACAGCGACCGGCGCGAGGACCGACTGTGGGACGAGGCTAAGGCCTTGGCGATTGTGCAGGCGGTGCAAGGCCAGCGCGCGCAGGTGACTGACCAGGCCAAGCCCTCCAGCAAAAGCAGCCCGCCGCTGTTTGACCTCACCTCACTGCAGCGCGAAGCCAACGCGCGCTTTGGGTACTCGGCTAAAACCACCTTGCAGCTGGCGCAGAGCTTGTATGAGCGGCACAAGGCGCTGACTTACCCGCGTACCGACTCGCGTGCGCTGCCCGAGGACTACTTGCCCACCGTTACCCAAACCGTGGCCATGCTGGCCGACAGCGGGTTAAAAGACTTGGCGCCGCATGCACAAAAAGCGCTGGCCGATGACTACATTCGTAAGTTACCGCGGGTTTTTGACAACAAAAAAATCAGCGACCACTTTGCCATCATTCCCACCTTGCAGGCGCCCAGCGGGTTGTCTGAGGCCGAATTCAAACTTTACAGTTTGGTGGTGCGGCGGTTTTTGGCGGTGTTTTACCCGGCCGCTGAGTTTTTAATTACCACCCGCATCAGCCGCGTGGGCGAGCACGCGTTCAAGTCCGAGGGCAAGGTGTTGGTCAAGCCCGGGTGGCTGGCGATTTATGGCCAAGAGGTGCAAGAAG
>JALRBF010000027.1 GCA_023262365.1 Burkholderiaceae bacterium | reverse complement strand
GATGTGACTTACATCGAGCCCATCCAGTGGCAAACGGTGGCGCGCATCATTGAAAAAGAGCGGCCAGACGCGATTTTGCCCACCATGGGTGGGCAAACGGCGCTCAACTGCGCGCTGGACCTATGGCGGCACGGGGTGTTGGAGCAGCACGCGGTCGAGCTGATCGGGGCGCGTCCCGAGGCCATCGACAAGGCTGAAGACCGACTCAAGTTTAAAGAGGCCATGACCCGCATTGGCCTGGATTCGGCGCGCTCGGGCATTGCGCACAACATGGAGGAGGCCTGGGCGGTGCAGGCCACCGTTGGTTTTCCGGTGGTGATACGCCCGAGCTTCACGCTGGGGGGAACCGGCGGGGGCATTGCCTACAACGCCGAAGAATTTGAAGCCATTTGCAAACGCGGGCTCGAGGCGTCTCCGACCAACGAATTGTTGATCGAAGAGTCGCTGCTGGGCTGGAAAGAATTTGAAATGGAGGTGGTGCGCGACTGTGCGGATAACTGCATCATCGTGTGCTCCATTGAAAACCTTGACCCCATGGGGGTGCACACGGGAGACTCCATTACCGTAGCGCCGGCGCAAACCCTAACCGATAAAGAGTACCAGCGCATGCGCAACGCCAGCCTAGCGGTGTTACGCGAAATCGGTGTGGACACGGGCGGCTCCAACGTGCAGTTTGCGGTGAACCCACGGGACGGGCGCATGATTGTGATTGAGATGAACCCTCGGGTTTCGCGCTCGTCGGCCCTGGCGTCCAAGGCCACGGGGTTTCCCATTGCCAAGGTGGCGGCCAAGTTGGCCGTGGGCTTTACCTTGGACGAGTTGCGCAACGACATCACCGGCGGGGCCACCCCGGCCAGTTTTGAGCCCAGCATCGATTATGTGGTGACCAAGGTGCCGCGTTTTGCGTTTGAGAAGTTTCCTGGCGCCGACGCTCGGCTGACCACGCAAATGAAGTCGGTGGGCGAGGTCATGGCCATTGGGCGAACCTTTGCCGAGAGCTTTCAAAAAGCCCTGCGCGGCCTTGAGGTGGGCGTGGACGGCATGAACGAAAAAACGGTCGACCGTGAGTTGCTCAAGCGCGAGTTGGGCGAGCCCGGGCCAGAACGCATTTGGTACGTTGGTGACGCCTTTGCGCAGGGCTGGACGGTGGACGAGGTACATGCGATTACGCGTATTGACCCCTGGTTTTTGGTGCAGATACACGACATGGTGCGCACCGAATTGGCTCTTGAGCAAACCACCTTGGAGGCCATTGATGCCCCGACCTTGTTTGCCCTGAAGCGACAGGGTTTTGGCGACCGACGCCTGGCCAAGTTGCTCAAAACCACCGAGCAAGCGGTGCGCCAACGACGCCATGCCCAAGGCATACGGCCAGTTTTTAAACGGGTGGATACTTGTGCGGCCGAATTTGCTACCCACACGGCTTACATGTATTCCACTTACGAGACGGTATGCGAAGCCGAGCCCAGCGACAAAAAGAAAATCATGGTGCTCGGCGGCGGTCCCAACCGCATCGGCCAAGGCATTGAGTTTGACTACTGTTGCGTGCACGCGGCCATGGCCATGCGTGACGACGGCTACGAGACCATCATGGTCAACTGCAACCCCGAGACGGTATCAACCGATTACGACACCTCCGACCGGCTTTACTTCGAACCGCTCACCCTCGAAGACGTGCTGGAGGTGGTGGACAAAGAGCGCCCCGTGGGCGTGATTGTGCAGTACGGCGGACAGACACCGCTGAAGCTGGCGCTGGGTTTAGAGGCCGCGGGGGTGCCCATCATCGGCACCAGCCCGGACATGATCGACGCAGCCGAGGACCGCGAGCGGTTCCAGCAGTTGCTGCACCAGCTGGGGCTGCGCCAGCCGCCCAACGCCACGGCGCGAACCGAGGCCGAGGCGCTGCAAAAAGCGCAATCCTTGGGCTACCCCTTGGTGGTGCGACCCAGTTACGTCTTGGGTGGCCGCGCCATGGAAATCGTGCACGAACAACAAGACCTTGAGCGCTACATGCGCGAGGCGGTAAGGGTATCCAACGACTCCCCCGTGCTGCTGGACCGCTTTTTAAGCGATGCCATCGAGTGCGACGTGGACGCCTTGGCCGACGGCGAGGCGGTGTTCATTGGTGGGGTCATGGAGCACATTGAGCAAGCTGGCGTGCACAGCGGCGATTCGGCCTGCTCGTTGCCGCCGTACTATCTTAAGCCGGCCACGGTTGATGAACTTAAGCGCCAAACCCGCGCCATGGCTCAAGCGTTGCGGGTGGTTGGACTCATGAACGTGCAGTTTGCCATTCAAGAGATTGATGGCGAGGACGTGATTTACGTCCTCGAGGTCAATCCGCGTGCCTCACGCACCGTGCCGTTTGTCTCCAAAGCCACGGGCATCCAGTTGGCCAAGGTGGCCGCGCGTTGCATGGCCGGCCAAAGCCTGGCCCAGCAGGGCGTAACCCACGAGGTCACGCCTGCGTACTTCAGCGTCAAAGAAGCGGTGTTTCCTTTTGTTAAATTCATCGGCGTTGACACCATTCTTGGGCCCGAGATGAAATCCACCGGCGAGGTCAAGGGCGTGGGCCGTACCTTTGGCGAGGCGTTCATCAAGTCGCAAATGGCCGCCGGCACGCGCCTGCCGTTGCCCACCGATGCCGTGCGCACCGTATTTATTTCGGTCAAAAACGACGACAAGCCCCGCGCCGTGGACGTGGCGCGTGCCCTGGCGGCCATGGGCTTTGACTTGGTGGCCACGCGCGGGACTGCCCTGGCGATTCAGGCCGCTGGCATCGATTGCGCCGAGGTCAACAAAGTGGCCGAGGGCCGGCCACACGTGGTGGACATGATGAAGAACGGGCAGATTTGCCTGGTCATCACCACCGTAGAAGAGCGTCGCAACGCCATTCACGACTCACGCCAAATTCGCACCACGGCGCTGCAATGCCGGGTGCCCACCATCACCACGGTGGCTGGTGCCGAGGCTGCGGTTGAGGGCATGCAGCAAGGCGACACGTTGGAGGTTTACAGCCTGCAGGCCTTGCACCAGGCGTTGCCAACGCACCACTGAACCCAGGGTCGGGTATCGCCGGGCTCTTGGGCTTGGGTTAAACTTGCGGCCTTCACCGCTTTGGCTTTGGCCAAGGCGGTTTTCACTTGGGCGAACGATTGAGGGCACCATGAGCACATTTCCCATGACGCGGCGGGGCGCAGACTTGTTGCGCACCGAGTTACACCGCCTCAAGACCGAGGACAGGCCGGCCGTGATCGCCGCCATTGCCGAGGCCAGGGCGCAAGGGGATTTGAGCGAAAACGCTGAATACGATGCAGCCAAAGACCGGCAGGGGTTTATTGAAGGGCGCATTGCCGAAATCGAAGGCAAGCTCTCGGCGGCGCAAATTATTGACCCGAGCACGCTGCAGGCCGACGGGCGCGTGGTGTTTGGAGCCACGGTAGAGATGGAAAACTTGGACGACGCCTCGGTGGTGACCTACCAAATTGTGGGTGAAGACGAGGCCGACCTTAAGGCCGGTTTGATCAACGTAAGCAGCCCAATCGCCCGTGCCATGATTGGTAAAGAAGAGGGCGACACGATCGAGGTTCAAACGCCCAGCGGCTTGCGTCATTACGAAATTGTCTCGGTGCGCTACGCCCACGTCTGAGGTGAGGCGCGCTTTTCCATGGTTGGCGGCGCTATGGTGGGGCGGGGCAACGGCATTGGCCTTTGTGGTGCCTCTCGTGTTGTTTGCCCAACTGGCGCAACGCGCCGAGGCGGCGGCTGTGGCGGCCACCTTTTTTACCATTCAAGGCGGTGCCAGCCTGGTACTGGCCTGCGCTTGCGCGTGGCTGGCCCCGCCGGCGGGTGGATACCGGCGTTGGCGGTGGGCGTGCGCGTGTGCCGTGGTGGCGTCGGCCTTTAATTTGTGGGTGGCGGGGCCAGCCTTAAGTTTGCATGCCAGCACCGCAGAGGCAACTTGGCCACTGCGCCCTGGCCAGTGGCATGGCGTGGCCAGCGTTTTGGTGTTGTTGCAGTGGGGGGTGGCCGCGTGGAGCCTGGCGCGGGCGGTGCGTCCGCCCCCGCCCACCAATTAGGCCAAGGCGTGCCGCCGCGCCGACTCAACGGTGTTATGCAGCAACAAGGCAATGGTCATGGGCCCCACCCCACCCGGCACGGGTGAGAGGTACGCGGCAACCTGCGCCACCGAGGCGGCCACATCGCCGCACAGCTTGCCTTGGCTGTCGCGGTTGATCCCTACGTCGAGCACCACAGCCCCGGGCTTGACCATGCCGGCGGTGATGAGGCCCGCGCGCCCCACCGCCGCGACCAACACATCGGCCGTGCGGGTGTGCGCCGCCAGGTCGGGTGTGCCACTGTGGCAAACGGTCACGGTGGCGTCACGCGCCAGCAGCATCAGCGCAACAGGTTTGCCCACGATGTGGCTGCGCCCCACCACCACGGCGTGTTTGCCGCGTAGTGATTGCATGCCGGGAACCGTGTCGAGCATGCGCATGCAGCCGTGCGGGGTGCACGGCCAAAAACCTGGCTGTCCCAGCAACAACGCGCCAGCGTTGACGGCGTGAAAACCGTCCACGTCTTTGGCCGGGTCAATCGCGGCCATGATGCGCGACTCGTCCAGCCCGGGCGGCAGCGGCAGCTGCACCAAAATGCCGTGTACCGTGGGGTCTTGATTGAGCTCATGAACGCGGGCCAGCAACTCGTCCTGGCTGGTTTGCGCCGGCAACCGCAGCAGGGTAGAGGCCACACCCACCTCGGCGCAGGCCTTGACCTTGTTGCGCACGTAAACTTGGCTGGCGGCATCGTCGCCCACCAACAGCACCGCCAAGCCAGGGCGGGCGGCGCCTGTGGCAGCGGCCGCGGCAAGGGTTTGGGTCAGCTGTTCGCGGATGGAGCGCGCCAGCGCGGCGCCGTCAATCAATTGGCCGGCCATAAGCGCCTGCCCTAGCGGGCTGCGGCGCCAGAGCCCAGCGCCACCTTGAGCAAATCCGCCACGGTGTTGGCGTTGAGCTTTTCCATGATATTGGCGCGGTGCGCCTCAACCGTCTTGATGCTGATGTTGAGGTCGTCGGCGATTTGCTTATTCAGCCGACCCGCAACGATTCGCTCGAGCACCTGCGATTCGCGGCTGGTGAGCTTGGCCATGAGCGCATCACGCGAGGCGGCCTGTTGCGATTGGTCAAAGGCCGCCTGCGCGGCGTCCAGCATGCGTTGCACGATGCTGACGAGTTCGTCTTCATTGAACGGTTTTTGTATAAAGTCCAAGGCGCCCTTTTTCATGACGTCCACGGCCATGGGCACGTCGCCGTGGCCGGTAATAAAGGCCAGAGGGAGCGGGCATTGGCGTTCAAGCAGGCGGTCTTGCAATTCGGGGCCGCTCATGCCTGCCATGCGAATGTCCACCAACAGGCAGGCCACCTCGCGCGGGTCAAAGCGGGCCAAAAAGGTCTCGGCCGACTCAAAGCAGCGCACCCGAAATTCTTTGCCTTCAAGCAGCCACTGCAGCGAATCACGCACCGCCTCGTCATCGTCCACAACGTAAACCAGACCTTTTTTTGAGGCAATACTCATGGCGTTTCACTTTCCTCAGAGATGGGTGGAGAGGCCGGGGGTGCGCCAACGGCAGCCGCTTGCAAGGGCAGCCAAAACGTGAAACAGCACCCCGAGATGTGGGCGTTATTGTAGAGGTTGCTCACCTGCAGCCGTCCACCGTGCGATTCCACGATGCTGCGACACAGCTTAAGGCCCAGGCCCAAGCCCTCGGCCTTGGTGCTAAAGAAGGCCTCGTAAACCCGGTCCATGTCTTCGCTGGCGATGCCGCCGCCGGTGTCACGCACCGAAAACTCCACGCCATCTTGCTCATCAAGTAAACGCCGACGCACGGCCAGCTCCACCTCGCGTTGGCCCACGGGACGCTGTGCTTGTTCAATCGAATCGGCACCGTTTTTGATTAAATTAATCAGTACCTGTTCAATCAAAATCGGGTCAACGTGCACCTCGGGCAAGCGCGCCGCCACGTAGTGGTTAAGCCGCACGGCGTGGCGTCGAGCGTCGATTTCGGCCAGCTCCAGTGCGTTGCTCACCAGTGCCTCCACCCGCGTGGCCTGGCGCCTGGGCTCGCTGCGGCGCACAAACGAGCGGATGCGGCTGATGATTTGGCC
Organism: Burkholderiaceae bacterium; assembly: GCA_023262365.1. Taxonomy (GTDB): domain Bacteria; phylum Pseudomonadota; class Gammaproteobacteria; order Burkholderiales; family Burkholderiaceae_C; genus RS62. The sequence continues at coordinate 5,169 of JALRBF010000027.1, read as the reverse complement.
CGCCCGTTGCGCCTGGTGGCTGGTTTTGTCGAGCACCGTAAGCAAGTCGCTGTCGGCGATTTGGCGCGATTTCACCCGGGCAATCAGGCCATTGCAGTAGTTGCTGATGGCGGTCAGGGGCTGGTTGAGTTCGTGCGCCACCGAAGAGGCCATCTCGCCCATGGTGATCAAGCGGCTGGCCGCTTGCGCTTGGTCGGCCTGTTGCTCGGCCAGGGCTTGGGCACGGCGGCGCTCAGAAATGTCGGTGGCGATAACGATTTGTGCCAGCCGACCGTCCACCCAGGTCAGGTAGCGCGAGCGCACCTCCAGCCAGCGGTTGAGCGGCTGCATGTGCACCTCGGCGCTGCCGGTGCTGGACTCGACAAGGGTGTGGGCCGGCAGCCCGGCCAAGTCGTCGGCATCCTCGGCGTCTTGGCCTGCGTTTTGCGAGCTCAACTGCGCTTGCATCACCATGCGGTGGTGACCGTTGGTGTCGTGGCCAAACCACTGCCGGTACAAGCGGTTGGCAAATAGCAGTTCTTGGCTGCCCAGGTTGGCCACCGAGACCGCAGCATCCAAACTCTCGAGTACGGTGGTAAACCGCTCGTGCGCGGCAAACAACTCTTCGCGAATACGCTTGGGCTCGGTGATGTCGGTGACCGAAGTCATCCACCCAGTTTGCTCACCCGTGGGCGAGACCAAGGGCGAGACGTACATGCGGGTGTAAAACACCGAGCCGTCTTTGCGCTGCACGCGAATCTCGGAGCCCGCCAGGTTTTGCCCTTGTAGCTCCTCTTTCAGCCGGCTCATGAGCTTGCCCCTGTCTTCTTTGGGCCAGTACGGAAACGGTGGCAGGCAGCCCAGCAACTCGGCCTCACTCCAGCCAGTCATTCGGCAAAACGCTGGGTTCACGTAGGTGATGCGCCCGGCCATGTCCAGCGCGCGCATACCCGTGGGCATTGAGTCTTCCATGGCGCGGCGAAAGCTGGACTCGGCCTGCAGTGCCCGCTGCGCGGCCATGCGGCGGCGGTTTTGCCGCCAGTTGCTAAGTAAAAACCACACCGTAAGCGCGCTCAAAATGCCCACCACCCACACCATGGTCTCGGCGATTACGCCAGAGGAGACGCGGTAAGCCTGGCCGTGCACCCAAACCTGCCCACCCATGGGCCCCAGCGGCGTGTGGTGTTGCGATACTTGATAGGCCAATGGCAGCCACGCCGTGAGCCGCCGCCGAACAGGTGGCAACGTCCCGGCCAGGGCTTGCCCATCGGGCGTGGTAAGGGCCAGCGCCAGGCGCGCGCCCAGCTCGGACGGGGTTCCAAGATAGCGCAGCGTCTCCAAATCAAGGGCCGCGCGCAACACCCCTACCATCTCACCCTCTCGCTGAATCGGTGCCATCACCATCCACAACTGCCCCAGCAACGGCGCCGGCACGTACGTGGGGCGGCGTTTTTGCAGCAGCAGCGGCAGGCTTTGACGGGTGAGTTGCTGTGCGCTGGCTGTCCACGCCAGCGACGACGGCATCGTGTCACGAATGGCCAGCACATGCTGGGCCTTGACTGTTAAATTCGCGTCCAGCCACTGCACACCCACCAGTTCTTGGCTTTGTGCGAGTAAGGTAGCCGCCTCGGCTTTGAACGCCTTGGGCGTGGTCTGCCGCTCGGCCATCACCTGCGCGGCCCGCATCAGGTGCTCTTCGAGCGTCAGCAGGCGCAGCCGCATGCGCTGCTGCGCGTATTCCACGTCGCGGGTGACCGTTTCTTGTTCGCGCTCAATTTCTTCGAAGCGTAAAAACGACATGGCCACGCCCACCGCGGTGAGGAACAACACCACCGTAATGAGCGGCCCGATGCTGAGCAAGCGATCAGGGTTGGCGATTCTGCGCACGCGATACCGTAGCGGCAGGCGTGAGCGTTGCTCGGCAGGGGTGTCGGGGAGGCGAGGATCCATGGATGCACCGGCAAGTCTACGCGGTATTGAGCATTCCACACCGCCACTAATTTCATAATATAAAAAAACCTTGCGCCATTTGAAAATTTAGAAAATGTCTTGCATAATCCCGTTATCCTCGGAAAACAACGGTTTGGAGACAACATGGGGAAGACAAACTCAACGGCTGAGGCGGTTCAATCCGACCCGCAAGAGGTGCGCGAGTGGCAGGACGCGCTGTCGGCAGTGATTGAGCACGCCGGGCCCGAGCGCGCCCACGCGCTGCTTGAAGAACTGCTCGAGCACGCACGTCAACACAGCATTGACATGCCATTTTCGGCCACCAGCGGTTACGTCAACACCATTGAACCCGACGAAGAGGAGCGCTCGCCCGGCAACCTCGAGCTCGAAGGGCGTCTGCGTGCCTATATGCGATGGAACGCCATGGCCATGGTGGTTAAGGCCAACCGCCTTAACCCCGCCGACGGCGGTGACCTGGGCGGGCACATCAGCTCGTTTGCGTCGCTGGCGCATATGTTGGCCGCTGGGTTTAACCACTTTTGGCACGCCGACGACACCGACAGCGGCGGCGGGCACGGCGGAGACTTGCTCTACATTCAAGGGCACTCGTCGCCGGGCATTTACGCCAGGGCCTTTTTGGAAGGCCGCATCACCGAGGAGCAACTGCTCAACTTCAGGCAAGAGGTGGCAGGAAAAGGCTTGTCCAGCTACCCGCACCCCAAGCTCATGCCTGGCTTTTGGCAGTTTCCTACCGTCTCCATGGGGCTGGGCCCCATCATGGCAATTTACCAGGCGCGCTTTTTGAAATACCTGCACGCGCGGGGCATTGCCGACACCAGCCAGCGCAAGGTTTGGGTGTTTTGCGGTGACGGCGAGATGGACGAGCCCGAATCGCTGGGCGCCATTGGGTTGGCCGCGCGCGAGCGGCTCGACAACCTGGTGTTCGTTGTTAATTGCAACCTGCAGCGCCTGGACGGCCCGGTGCGTGGCAACGGAAAAATTGTGCAAGAGCTCGAAGGCGAGTTTCGCGGCGCGGGGTGGAACGTCATCAAACTGCTTTGGGGCAGCAATTGGGACCCGCTGCTGGCCCGCGACACCACCGGTGCGCTGCGCCGCATCATGATGGAGACGGTGGACGGCGACTACCAGGCCTTTAAGGCCAACGACGGCGCCTTTGTGCGCGAGCACTTTTTTGGCCGCGACCCGGCCACGGCTGCCTTGGTGGCCAAAATGAGCGACAACGACATTTGGAATTTGCGCCGCGGCGGACACGACGCGCAAAAGGTTTACGCCGCATTCCACCGCGCCGTGCACACCACGGGGCAGCCCACGGTGTTGCTGGTAAAAACGGTTAAGGGCTATGGCATGGGCAAAGCGGGCGAAGGCCGCAACATTGCGCACCAAGCCAAAAAGCTCAGCGACGAAGACATTCGGTACTTTCGTGACCGCTTCAACATACCCATTGCTGACAAAGATTTGCCCGCGATTCCGTTTTACAAACCAGCCGATGACACGCCGGAGATGCAATACCTGCATGCCCGGCGTAAGGCCTTAGGGGGCTATCTGCCCAAGCGCCGTACGCAAAGCGATGAGCGCTTTACCGTGCCCTCACTGGAGGCGTTTAAGGCCGTGCTCGAGCCCACCGCCGAAGGCCGTGAAATCAGCACCACGCAGGCCTACGTGCGCTGCCTGACCCAGTTGTTGCGTGACAAGGCGCTGGGCCCCCGGGTGGTGCCGATTTTGGTGGACGAGGCGCGCACCTTTGGCATGGAAGGGATGTTTCGCCAAATCGGCATCTACAACCCCGAAGGGCAAAAGTACACCCCCCAAGACAAAGGGCAGGTGATGTACTACAAAGAAGACGTGGCTGGCCAAATCTTGCAAGAGGGCATCAACGAGGCCGGCGGCATGAGCAGCTGGATTGCCGCGGCCACCTCGTACAGCACCAACAACCGCATCATGGTGCCGTTCTACATCTACTACTCCATGTTTGGTTTTCAGCGCATTGGCGACTTGGCTTGGGCCGCGGGCGACATGCAAGCGCGTGGCTTTTTGCTGGGCGGCACGTCTGGGCGCACCACGCTCAACGGCGAAGGGTTGCAACACGAGGACGGGCATAGCCATTTGCTCTCGGGCACCATTCCCAACTGCATCAGCTACGACCCCAGCTTTGCCCACGAGGTGGGCGTCATCATTCAGCACGGTCTCCAGCGCATGGTTGAGCGCCAAGAAAACGTGTTTTACTACCTCACGCTGCTCAACGAAAACTACGCCATGCCGGGCTTACAGCCAGGCACCGAAGAGGCCATTATCAAAGGCATGTACTTGCTGCAGCCCGGTGGTAAGGGCAAGCAGCGCGTGCAGTTGTTAGGCAGTGGCAGCATCTTGCGCGAAAGCCTGCAGGCGCAACGCTTGCTTGCGCAAGACTGGAAAATTGCCGCCGACGTGTGGAGTTGCCCGAGCTTCACCGAGTTGGCGCGCGATGGCCAGGCCGTTGAGCGCTGGAACATGCTGCACCCGCTCGAGACGCCGCAGGTTGCCTTTGTGACGCAGCAGCTAAGCGGCAGCACCGGGCCGGTGGTTGCCTCAACCGACTACGTGCGTGCTTACCCCGAGCAAATACGCGCCTTCATGCCCCGAGGGCGCAGTTACCGTGTATTGGGCACGGACGGCTTTGGTCGCAGCGATTTTCGCTCGGCCTTACGCAACCACTTTGAAGTCAATCGCCACTACATCGTGCTGGCCGCGCTGCGCAGCTTGGCCGACGAGGGGGCCATTGACGCGAGCAAGGTGGCCGAGGCGATGACGCGCTACGGCATTGACCCCAACAAAACCTACCCGCTTTACGCGTGACATCAGGAGACGACCATGGCCATGATTGAGGTGAAGGTACCGGACATTGGTGATTTTGCTGATGTTGGGGTGATTGAGGTGCTGGTTGGGGTGGGAGACCGGGTGGAGGTGGAGCAGTCGCTGGTGACGGTGGAGTCGGACAAGGCGTCGATGGAGATACCGTCGAGTGCGGCTGGGGTGGTCAAGGAGCTTGTGATTGGGGTGGGGGATAAGGTAAGCGAGGGCAGCGTGCTGTTGCGGCTTGAGGCGGCGCAGGCTGGGGCCGAGGCTTCACCCGCACCGACGCCGACAGCCTCGGCGGCACCTGCCGCGCCCACTGCCGCGCCCACTGCCGCGCCCACTGCCGCGCCGGTGAGCGCGCCGCTGCCGGCAACCGAGCCAGCCGGT
>JALRBF010000006.1 GCA_023262365.1 Burkholderiaceae bacterium | reverse complement strand
GGTCGTGCACCTGGTAGGCAAACACCGTGGCGCCTTGGCCGCGGGCGTTGGCTTGGTGCAGTTGCCGCACCAGGTCGTGGCCGTAAAAAATGTTGTCGCCCAGCACCAGCGCGCTGGGCCCGCCGTTAATAAACGGCCGTCCCAGCACAAAAGCCTGGGCCAGCCCGTCGGGCGAGGGTTGCACCACGTATTCCAGCTGCATGCCCCATTGGTTGCCGTCACCCAGCAGGGTTTGGTAGCGCGGGGTGTCTTGCGGGGTTGAAATAATCAACACCTCGCGTATGCCGGCCAGCATCAGCGTGCTCAGCGGGTAGTACACCATGGGCTTGTCGTACACCGGCAGCAATTGCTTTGACACCACCTGTGTCGCCGGGTACAAGCGCGTGCCCGAGCCGCCCGCCAGCACCATGCCTTTGCGTGGGCGGCCCGTCATGTGGGTTAGCCCCCGCCCAAGGTTTTTTGCAAGCTCGCTAGGCTTAGGTTGCCCACCGCTTGTTGCAGCTTAAGTGCGCCCAGTGCCACGCCGTAGCGGGCCTTGGCCAAATCGGCTTTGGTTTGAAACAGCGCGGTTTGCGCGTTGAGCACGTCAATGTTGATGCGCACGCCCACGTCGTAGCCCAGTTTGTTGGCGTCTAGCGCGCTTTGGCTGCTGGCCTCGGCGGCTTGTAGCGCGCGCACTTGGCCCAGGCCCGATTGCACGCCAAAGTACGCATTGCGTACCGCTTGGGTCACGCCGCGTTGCGCGCCGTCCAAGTCGGCCTTGGCTTTGTCTTCGAGGGCGCGGGCCTCAAGTATTTTGTTTTGGGTGGCGCCGCCAGTAAACACGGGCCAGTTCAGCTCCACCGATACCGAGGTTAGCGCTTTGCCCGTACTAACCGCTTTGGTGGTGTGTGTGGCTTTAAGGTCCACGGTGGGCAGCTCACCGCCTTTGGCTTTGTCCGCTTCCAGTTGGGCGTTTTGTAGCGCGCCGCGTGCCAACTGCATGGTGGGGTGCTGCGCCAAGGCTTGCTCTACGTAGCGGTTAACCGGGGTTAGGGTGGGGTCGGGCAGGGTGGCCTCGGCGGCCAAATCCACCGGCTGGGGGTCGGCAATGCCGGTAATTTGCGCCAGCGCCAGGCGTTTGATGCGCAGGTCGTTGCTGGCGGCAATTTCTGAGGCCGAAATGCGGTCAAACTGCGCTTGGGCTTCACGCGTGTCGGTGATGGTGGTGGTGCCCACCTCAAAGTTGCGCTTGGCTGCAGCCAACTGCTCGCTTACGGCTTGTTTGCTGCTGCGCACCACGGCCAGTTGGTTTTGCGCCGTGAGCAGGTCAAAGTAGGCTTGGCTGACGCGCACCATTAAGTCTTGCTCGGCGTTGCGGCGTTGGGCTTGGGCCAGGCCGAGTGCCACGTTGCCCTGCGCCACGGTGGCTTGGTTAACCGGGCGGTACAGCGGATGGCTGGCACTTAGGCTGGCTTGGCTGTGCGTGGTGGCGCTGCGCCCCTGGGTTTGGCTTTGGCTGGCGCTGGCGCCCACGGCCACGGTGGGCAGGCCAAGGGCGTTGCTTTGGTTGGCTTTGGCCTCGTTGGCCTTTACTTGGGCCATGGCCGCGAGGTAGGTGGCGTCATGGGCCTGGGCTTGACGTGCCATGGCCTCTAGGCTTTGTGCGCCGCTGGGCAAGCACGTGGCCAGTAAGGCGCTGGCCAGTAGGCCGCGCAGCCGCCGCCCGGGGCCGCACACGGCACGCCGGCGCCCAGTTACAAATGGGGTCATGGGGGGAGTCCTTTGGAGCATGGGGGTCAAAAGGTAAACGATGAAGGCTCGGCAAAGCCGTGCAGGCGGGGCAGTACCGTGTCCCAGCGCGGCATGGCCACGCAGCCGTGCCCGGCGCTGGCTTCAAACACCGTAAAGCACATCATGGGCAACCGCCCCACCACCGCGCCTAGGCGGCCGCCCGGGGCTAGGGCTTGCAGCAAGGCTTCGGGTACCTCGGCCACCGATCCGCTGAGCACAATCACGTCAAACGGGGCGTGGGCTTGCCAGGTGGCTGGCTGGGCGGCGTCGCCGGTGATCACGGCCACGTTGGGCACCTCTTCGTGCGCCAGTGTTTGGGTGGCCAGTTGGGCCAGCGCGGGGTCGATTTCTAGCGTAAACACCTGCCGCGCTTGGTTAGCCAACAGGGCTGCCATGTAGCCGCTGCCGGTGCCAATTTCTAGTACCTTGTCGCCGGCTTTTACTTGCAGGTCTTGCAGCATGCGCGCCTCCACCCGCGGGGCCAGCATGCACTGCCCGGCGCGTGCCGGTTGCGTTAGCGGCAACTCGCAATCCACAAAAGCCAAGCCTTTGTGTTGTCTGGGTACGTAGCGTTCGCGTGGCACGTCGTGCAGGGTTTGCAACACCGTAGGGTCAAGCACATCCCACGGGCGAATTTGCTGCTCAATCATCAGCAGCCGGGCTTGTTCAAGGTCAACCACAGCGTTCATGGGTGTTTCAATGGGCAAAGTTCAGTTGACAAAGGTCAGTTGGCAAAGGTCAGTTGGCAAAGGTCAACGGGCCAAGGGTGGCAACGCCTGCCAATTCTACTGACTGGCGCGCCGCTGTGCGTGCCGTTTGAGCCAGTTGGCCAAGTTGTCCATGTAGCAGTACATCACGGGCACCACCACCAGGGTTAGCAGCGACGAGGCCACCACCCCACCAATCACGGCTTGGCCCAATGGCGCGCGTTGCTCCGAGCCTTCGCTTAGGGCAAACGCCAGCGGCACCATGCCAAACACCATGGCCAGCGTGGTCATCAAAATGGGCCGCAACCGTACCTTGGCCGCCAGCAGCAGGGCGGCTTCGCGTGCCAGCGGGGGTTGGTCGTCAATGCCGGCGCGGGCGCGGTTGGCAAAGTCCACCAGCAAAATGGCGTTTTTGGTCACCAAGCCCATCAGCATCACAATACCAATTACCGAAAACATGGACATGGTTGAGCCAAACATCATCAGCATTAACACCACGCCCACCATGGTCAGCGGTAGTGACGTCATGAGCGCCAGCGGTTGCAAAAAGCTTTTAAATTGACTGGCCAAAATCATGTAAATGAACACCACGGCCAGCACCAACGCCTGTATCGCGTAGGCAAACGATTCGGCCATGTCTTTGGTTGAGCCACTAAATTCAACGCTGTAGCCCGGCGGCAAGGCCATGCCGTCCATGGCTTGTTGCACGTCGGCCGATACCTCGCCGGCGCTACGACCATACACGTTGCCACTAAAAGACACCTGCCGGCTTAAGTTACGTCGGTTGATTTGGTTGGCGCCTACCGAGGCTTGAATGTCGGCAATTTGCCCCAGGCGTACCACTCGGGCGTTGCCGCCGGCGTCAACACC
>JALRBF010000364.1 GCA_023262365.1 Burkholderiaceae bacterium | reverse complement strand
CCACCAGCCAGGCCGTGAACGACTGGTTTGACCGCCACGTCGACGCCATCAACGAACCCCAGCGCCCCATTCCCTCAGGCCGCATGCCTGGCCGCTGGGGGCTGTACCTGGCGCTGTTGTGGACCGGTCTGTCCTTGGGCGTGGGCAGCACCTTGGGCCCCGTGGGTTTGCTGGCCACGGTGCTGGCGCTGTTGCTGGCCTGGGCCTACAGTGCGCCGCCGCTGCGCCTCAAAGCCAATGGCTGGTGGGGCAACGCCGCTTGCGGCATCAGCTACGAGGGAATTGCCTGGCTCACCGGCGCGGCCATCATGGCCGGCGGCGTGTGGCCTGAGAGCCGCTCGCTTTTGCTGGCGGCACTGTACAGCGCCGGCACGCACGGCATCATGACGTTGAACGACTTCAAAGCCATTGAGGGTGATCGGCGCATGGGCGTGCGCTCGCTGCCGGTGCAATTGGGCCCACAACGCGCCGCGCGCGTGGCCTGCGCCTTTATGCTGCTGCCCCAGGCGGTGGTGGTGGCGCTGCTGCTGCACTGGGGGCAAGGCACACACGCGCTGGCTGTGGCGGCCCTCATCGCCGCGCAAGTGGCGCTGATGCGGCGGTTTTTACAGCACGTCATGGCACGCGCGCGCTGGTACAGCGGCGTGGGGGTACCCTTATTCGTGGCCGGCATGATGGTCAGCGCCTTTGCCCTGCGCGGGGCCCACGGATGAGCGCCCCATGCTGAGCTGGTGGGGTATTGTGCGCCTGGGCCTGGTGCAAATGGCCTTGGGCGCGGTGGTGGTACTCACCACCTCCACGCTGAACCGAGTGATGGTGGTCGAGCTGGCCCTACCGGCCTTGCTGCCCGGTGCGCTGGTGGCCTTGCATTACGTGGTGCAACTGTCGCGCCCCACCATGGGCTACGGCTCGGACGTGTGGCAGCGCCGCACCCCGTGGATAGTGGGCGGCATGACGTGCCTGGCCACCGGCGGCGCGCTGGCCGCGGCCTCCGTGGTGTGGATGACGAGCCAACCCAGCGCCGGCATGGCACTGGCGGCCATCGCCTTTGCCTTGATCGGGCTGGGCGTCTCGGCCGCTGGCACCTCGTTGCTGGCCTTGCTGGCCAAGCGCGTGGCCCCAGCGCGGCGCGGCGCCGCCGCCGCCGTGGTGTGGATGATGATGATCGCCGGCTTTGCCCTAACCGCCGGGTTGGCCGGTCATTTTCTTGACCCCTACAGCCCGGCGCGATTACTTGCCGTGGCCGCCACCGTCTCGGCCCTGGCGTGGCTGCTGGCCGTGGTGGCCCTGGCCGGGTTGGAGCGCGGCACGGCGTCGGTCACGCCCACGCCGGCTACGCCGTCAACGGCAACCGAGACAGGCCTGTCGTGGCAAGCCTTTGGCCAGGCACTGGCCCAGGTGTGGCGTGAGCCCCAGGCGCGTCACTTCACCATTTTTGTCTTTGTCTCCATGCTGGCCTACAGCTCGCAAGACTTGATTTTGGAGCCCTTCGCCGGCGCTGCCTTTGACATGACGCCCGGCCAGTCCACCCAACTCGCCGGGGTGCAGCACGGCGGCGTGTTGCTCGGCATGGTTGCCGTGGCGCTGGCCACGGCCTGGGGCGCACGCCACCGACAACACCGCTGGGGGCCTGCCATGGCCTCGCTGCGCGGCTGGACGCTGCTGGGCTGCGCGGCCTCGGCGCTGGCGTTGCTGGCCCTGGTGGCCGCCGGTGCCGTGGGCCCGGCTTGGCCCTTGCGCCCCACCGTGTTTGCGCTGGGCGTGGCCAACGGCGCGTTCTCCATCGGCGCCATTGGCTCCATGATGATGCTTGCCGACCAAGGCCGCCGCGCCCGCGAGGGCACGCGCATGGGGCTGTGGGGCGCCGCGCAAGCCATGGCCTTTGCCCTGGGCGGGCTGCTTGGCACCGGTGCGGCCGATTTGGCGCGCGCCTTGTGGGCTGACCCAGGCACCGCTTACGCCAGCGTGTTCGCGCTCGAAGCCTTGCTGTTTGGCCTATCGGCCTGGTTGGCCATGCGCATCACCACCGGTCCAGCCGCGGCTCCTGCCGCCCGCGCCTACCCCCACCCCACGTTGCCGGCACAAGGAGACCATGCATGAACCTCGAGCGCCCCATTTTTGACGCCGTGGTCGTCGGCGGCGGCCCCGCCGGCGCCACCGCCGCGCAACAACTCGCCGAAGCCGGCAACCGTGTCTTGCTGCTGGACCGAGGCGGACGCATCAAACCCTGCGGCGGCGCCATTCCGCCGCGTTTAATCCGCGACTTCGCCATACCCGAGCACATGCTGGTGGCGCGCGCACGCTGCGCCCGCATGGTCGCCCCCAGCCGCAAACACGTGGACATTCCCATTGACAACGGCTTTGTTGGCATGGTCGATCGCGAACACTTTGACGAATGGCTGCGCCAACGTGCCGCGCAGGCCGGCGCGCAGCGCGCCACCGGCACCTTTGTTGGCATCGACCGCGGCACGCCCGACCAACCGGTGGTGCGCTACCGCTTGGCCGATGGCAGCGTGGGTGAGGCGCAAACCCGCGTCGTCATTGGCGCCGATGGCGCACGCTCGGCCGTGGCCAAACAAAACATCGCCCACGCCGAGCGCATGCCCTGCGTGTTCGCGTATCACGAAATCCTGCGCACCCCAAGCCAAGCGCCCGCTGGCTACCACCCCGAACGCTGCGACGTGGTCTACCAAGGCCACATCTCGCCCGACTTTTACGGCTGGGTGTTTCCGCACGGCCACACCATGAGCGTGGGCACCGGCAGCGCCAACAAAGGGTTTTCGCTGCGCGACGCAGTAGCCACGCTACGCGCCCAAAACGGCCTGCAACACGCCACCACCGTGCGCCGTGAAGGCGCGCCCATTCCCATGAAGCCACTGCCGCGCTGGGACAACGGCCGCGACGTTGTACTCGCCGGCGACGCCGCCGGTGTGGTGGCGCCGGCCTCTGGCGAAGGCATTTACTACGCCATGCTGGGCGGCCAATTGGCCGCCGAGGCCGCCCACGCCTACTTGCGTGGCGGCAACCCTGCCGCACTGCGCCAGGCACGTAAAAAGTTCATGCGCGCCCACGGCAAAATTTTCTGGGTGCTGGGTATCATGCAAGCGTTTTGGTACCGCAACAACGCACGCCGAGAAAGGTTTGTCAAAATTTGCGAAGATCACGACGTGCAGCAAATTACCTTTGACGCCTACATGAACAAACGCTTGGTACGCCGCCAACCCATGGCGCACATCAAAATCTTCTTTAAAGACTTGGCCCACCTGCTTGGTTTGGCCCGCGTATGACGCACGCGCCGCGGCATTGGTGGCTGGGTGCCGCCTGGGCGCTGGGCGTGGCCGCATTGGGCGGGGCGCTCACTACCCTAGACGCTTGGTACGCCGGTTTGCAACAGCCGCCGTGGAAACCGGCCGACGCCTGGTTTGGCCCCGTTTGGACCACCATTTTTGCCCTGTGCGTGGTGGCCGGCGTGCACGCGTGGCGCGGTGC
>JALRBF010000358.1 GCA_023262365.1 Burkholderiaceae bacterium | reverse complement strand
TCCACCGCATCCTGAATCAGGGCGCGGTGTACTTCGACCCGATGGCGCAACAGCCGGATTTCTCCGACATGCAGTACTGCTTTGTCGGGGGGTTCATGCCGTTTTCGCAGTTCAAGCGCGAGTTTCCCGACGCCAAGATGGCGTCGTATGACGACCAGGAGTTTTCCAGCCTTGGCGACTCGTTCCAGCGGTGGATTGCCAGCGACGACGAAGACGAACGCTCCGTGCGAGTCATGGAGTATTGGCGCGTCGTCTCGACGCCCCGGATGAAATGTCTGTACCGGGAATCCACGGGGGCGGAACGCACCGGCTGGGTGGACGAACTACCCGATGACGCGCAGATTGTGTTCCAGCGCGAAGTGGATGACCGCAAGGTTGAGCAAACCGGGTGCGCTGGGGTTCATGTAGGGGGCGTTAGGCCGGTTGCACCAGTTTGGCGTAGTACGTGGGCAGGGCAAACAAGGCACCATGAACGGCGCAGTTGTAATACTGCAGCTGCTCAATGCCGCGTTGCTCAAGCCGTTGTTGTACCTCGGCGGGGGTGAGCGTGGTGGGGTCTAGCCCGTCAGAGACGACGGCCAGCGCCCAGTAGGCACCGTACAGCGGAATGTGCAGGCCATAAAACGCGGTGTGCCGGTACGTGGCACGTAGCGCGGTGGCCAGCTCGGTAACTTGGTCAGCTTCGTAAAACGGGGCGCCCAAATGCAGAACCAGCGCGCCCTGCGGCGTAAGTACGCGCTTGCATTGTTCAAAAAACGCTTGGGTGTACAAGGCCCCAGCCGGCGTTTCGGGGTCGGTAAGGTCAAGCAGCACCAGGTCAAAGCGCTCGTCGGTGGTATCAATAAAGGCCGCGCCGTCCATGATGCGCACGTCCACCCTTGGGTCGTTGAGGGCACCTTGGTGGATGCGTTGCAGGTGTTGGCGCGAGGCCTCAACCACCGCTTCGTCCAGCTCGGCCAGCACCACGTTTTGCAGGCTGGGGTGCTTAAGCAGTTCTTCGGCCAGGCCACCGTCGCCGCCGCCAATAATTAGCGCGCGTTGCGGCTGCGGGTGCGCCACCGCCGCGGGGTGAGCCATGGCTTCGTGGTAAAAAAATTCTTCGCGCTCGGCGGTCATGAGGTGGCCGTCAAGCCGCATGGTGCGCCCCAGCATGGGCGAGTCAAACAGTTGCAGGTGCTGGTAAGGGGTTTGCGTATCAAGCAAGCGCTTGGTAAAGGCAAAGCCGTAGCGGCTGTGGGGGTTGAGCTCTTCGGTAATCCATTCGCGCGAGCTGGGGCCGTTTTCGTCGCCGCGTTGTAGGCGTTCGCGCTGGATGTCGGTGGGGGCGAAGGTTTTTTCTAAACTTTGTATGAGTTGTTCGGCTTTGGCCGAGTTGTCGCAGGTAAAGTTGCACACGTACACGTCGAGCGTGACGCCTTGGCGCTCGGGCCAGGTGTGCAGGGCCAGGTGCGATTCGGCCAGCAAAATCATGCCGGTTACGCCGCCGGGTTGCCCTTGGTAATCGTCAAAGGTGTGCCAACGGTCGGCCACCACGGTCAGGCCGGCGTCTACGGTTAGGCGGTGGCAGGTTTGGGCCAGTACGTCCGCGCTGGTAAGTAAAGCCTCGGGTGCCTGGCAACCGTAAAGGTCGGCAGTGAGGTGCAAGCCTTGCATCGCATAAAACTCCTGGTGCGGTGCCAAAGTCGCAAGCTTTATGGCAAAAGGTGTCTATTGTAACTGGCCGCCTATGGCGTATTGGGCATATGGACACCGGGCATGGCGTGGCGGCGGTATATTGGTGGTTGGTGGTTAAGGCAGGTTTGATTTGGCTAGGAGCAGCAACGATGGCGCAGATTGCGGTGGTGTTTTATTCGGGTTACGGCCATACCCAGCGGCTGGCCGAGTACGTGGCCAAGGGGGCTGCGGCCACGCTGGTGGCCATTGACGACGAGGGTGACCTGACCCCGGCGCAGTGGGCGGCGCTGGATGCGGCCCCGGCGGTGATTTTTGGGGCGCCCACATACATGGGCATGGCAGCGTGGCAGTTTAAAAAGTTTGCCGATCATTGCTCCAAGCGGTGGGTTTCGGGGCAGTGGCACAACAAGCTGGCCGCTGGGTTTACGATTTCGTCCCACCCCAGTGGCGACAAGCTCAGTACGTTGCAGTATTTTGTCACGTTGGCGATGCAACTGGGCATGGTGTGGGTGGGGCAGGTGGTGGCCAACGATGGGCGGCTTAACCGCCTGGGGTCGTACCTGGGCGCCATGGCGCAGGTGCCCGCTACCAGCCCGGCGGGGGACATTCCCGAGGGCGATTTGGCCACCGCCGAGGCGCTGGGGCAGCGGGTGGCGGCGCTGGCGGCGGGGTGGTCAGGGGGCTAGGGGCGTCCCCTAGAATCGGCGGCATGTTTGTTCATTTGCGCGTTCATAGCGACTTTTCTGTGGTCGATGGCACCGCCCGTATCGACCCCTTGATACAAGCGGCTGCGGCCAACGGGCAGCCTGCGCTGGCGCTCACCGACCTGAACAACATGTTTGGGGCAATTAAGTTTTATAGCGCGGCGCGGCAAGCCGGCGTGAAGCCCATTTTGGGGGTGGAGGTGATGCTGACCGGCCTTGCTGGACAGGCCGAGCGCAACGCCCCAGGGCAGGCCCAGCAGCCGTTGCCACGGGTGTTGCTGCTGGCGCAAAACACCACCGGTTACCACGGTTTGTGCCTGTTGCTCTCCAAGATGTGGACGGCCCACGAGGGCCGCGACCAGCCAACCCTTGACTGGGCCGATTTGTGCGCCCACCACGAGGGGCTGGTGTTGCTTTGTGGCGCGCAGGCCGGGCCCATTGGCGCGGCCTTGCTGGGTGGTGATGAGGCGCGCGCCTCGCAGCTGGCCACGGACATGGCGCGGGTGTTTGCGCACCGCTTTTACCTTGAGGTGCAGCGTGCCGGGCGTGCGCAAGACGAGCCGCACGTGCAAGCCACCGCGCAGTTGGCCGCGCGCTTGGGGCTGCCGCTGGTGGCCACGCACCCGGTGCAGTTTGTGCATGCCGACGACTACGACAGCCACGAGGCGCGGGTGTGCATTGCCGAGGGTGACATGCTGGGCAACCGGCGCCGGGTGCGGCGCTTTACGCGCGAGCAGTACCTGGTGTCGGCGCAAGACATGGTGGCGCGCTTTGCCGACTTGCCCAGCGCCGTGGCCAACGCGGTGCATTTGGCCGCGCGTTGCAGCCTAACGCTTACCTTGGGCCAGCCGCAGCTGCCGCGTTTTCCTACCCCCGAGCGTCACGGCAAGCCCATGCCCGTGGGCGAGCATTTGCGTGAGGTGGCGTTTGCCGGGCTGGCGCAGCGGCTGACGCAGTTGTTTGCGGACGAAGCCGCGCGTGAGGCCAAGCGTGCGGCGTACGAGAGCCGGCTGGCGTTCGAAATCGACACCATCGACGCCATGGGCTTTGCCGGGTACTTTTTGATTGTGGGCGATTTTGTGAATTGGGCGCGCGGCCACGGCTGCCCGGTGGGCCCGGGGCGTGGGTCGGGGGCGGGGTCGCTGGTGGCCTACGCGCTGCGCATTACCGACCTTGATCCGCTGCGTTACAACTTGCTGTTTGAGCGATTTTTAAATCCCGAGCGGGTCTCCATGCCCGACTTTGATATTGACTTTTGCCAAGCCAA
>JALRBF010000352.1 GCA_023262365.1 Burkholderiaceae bacterium | reverse complement strand
CTGTTGACCGGCGGCGGCCCAGCCGATGCGACGCAGACGCTGGCGACGCTCGGTATCCGCTATGCCTTCGGCATGTCGGAAGTGGAGGTCGGCGTTTCCACCGTGGTGGTGGCCCTGCCGGTGATGCTGCCGCTGCTGGTGGTGATGCTGCGACGCATGAAAAAGGGCGACCAGCCATGAGTCTGCGTAAAATCCTCGCTGAGTCGCGTCTGGTCCTGATCGGTGTCATCATCTTCGTCTGGACGTTGATTCCGATCTATCACCTGTTCGTCATGTCGATCACGCCGCGGGTGGAGACCTTTGCCGGCGCGATCTGGCCGTCGCGTCCGACCTTGGAAAACTATGAGACGGTGGTGAAGCAGGGGCACTACTATCTCGAACATTTCTGGCAGCAGCTGTGGAACAGCGCCTTCGTCGCCGTGATGGTGTCTCTCATCACGCTGACGATCGCCGCCACCGCCACCTTTGCGATTAGCCGTCTGAGAGTGCGAGGCGGGCGTCTGGTGTCGAACATGGCGCTGGCGACCTATCTGATCCCGCCGGCCTTCCTGGCGATCCCGATGTACAAGGTGATGGGCGTCTATGGCCTGCTCAACACGCAATGGTCGCTGATCCTGACGATGGTGACCTTCGCCTCGCCCTATGCAATCTGGGTGCTGAAGCAGTATGCCGACAAGCTGCCCTACGAACTGGATGAGGCGGCCCGCATCGATGGTGCCAGCCCGCTGCAGATCTTCCGGCTGATCTACCTGCCGCTGATGGCGCCGTCGCTGGTGGCGATCGGCACCTATGCCCTGCTGCTGGCCTGGAACGAGTATCTCTATGCCTTCCTGCTGCTGTCGGCCGACAAGGACATCACGCTGGCGGTGGCGCTCGGGCATTTCCTGACCACCGATGACGCGCCGTTCAACGTGCTGATGGCCACCGGAGCGGTCTATGCATTGCCGCCGGCGGCCGTCTACTACGCCTTCCGGCGGTATATGGTGTCGGGCCTCACTGCGGGGGCGGTGAAGTCGTAGTGTTTCAGCCAAGATAAAAAAGAGTAACAGGGAGTTAGAGATGGCGAGCGTAAGTGTGGAAGCGGTGCGCAAACGCTATGGCGCGCTGGAGGTGGTCCACGGCATCGATATCGCGATTCCGGATGGCGAATTCGTTGTGCTGGTGGGGCCGTCGGGCTGCGGCAAGTCCACATTGCTGCGCATGATTGCCGGCCTGGAAGAGATTTCCGGCGGTGTCATCCGGATCGGCGATCGCGTGGTGAACGAGGTCCCCTCGAAAGACCGCGACATAGCGATGGTGTTTCAGAATTACGCGCTCTATCCGCATATGACGGTGCGCGAGAATATGGGCTTCTCGCTCAAGCTGCGCAAAGCGGAGCAGTCTATCATCCAGGACCGCGTCAAACGCGCATCGGAGATTCTCGGTCTTGGTTCGTTGCTGGACCGCTATCCCAAGCAGCTGTCCGGCGGCCAGCGCCAGCGCGTTGCGATGGGCCGCGCCATCGTGCGCAATCCCCAGGTCTTCCTGTTCGACGAACCGCTCAGCAATCTGGATGCCAAGCTGCGCGCGGCGTTGGACGCGCGCGCCAGTGACCGCACGCTGATACTGGCGCGCACCGACGCGCTGGCCGTGGAGGGCTGGGAGGCCACCATGGAGCGCGCCGAGGCGTATGTGGCGTGTGGCGTGGATGCGTTGTTTATTGAGGCGCTACGCGACCGCGACCAATTGGCGCAGGCGGCCACGCGGTTTGCCGCGCGCCTTCCGCTGCTGGCCAACATGGTAGAGGGCGGCCAAACCCCTATCGTGCCTGCGCCCGAGCTGGGTGCGCTGGGCTTTCGCTTGGTGATTTTTCCAGGCGGTACGGTGCGCGCCTTGGCGCACGCCTTGCAAGGCTACTTTGCCAACCTACACCAGGCCCAAACCACCAGCGGCTGGCGGGAACACATGCTGGATTTTGACCAACTCAACCAGGTATTGGGCACGCCCGCCCTGATGGCCCTGGGTGAGCAATACGCCGACCCCTCGTAGCCACCACGGAGCCCCTTGCCATGCCAGTGACACAAATTACCCTGCTGCGCGGCTATGCCGCTGACATACAAACCCGTTTGGTGGCGCGTGTCTCGGCCGCGGTGCGCTCGGTGATTCCGGCCCCCGAGGCCGGCACCACCACGTTTGTGCAAGAAGTCAGCACCTACCGCCGCGATGGCCGGGTGTTTGAGCAAGGCAACGTGGCCCAGCCCGAGGCCAGCGCCGTGGTGCGCGCCTACCTAGAGGCCATGGAAGCACGCGACTTGGCCACCGCACAAGGCATGCTGGCGCCCGGATTTGTTATGACTTTTCCGGGGGGACAACGCTTTACGCAACTCGAGCAACTGGTGAGCTGGGCCAAGGGCCGCTACCAGCGTGTGGGCAAGGTGTACACCGGTTTTGAAGAATGTTGGCGTGGTGACGACACGGTGGTGTATTGTTGTGGCACCTTACATGGTGTATGGCCCAACGGTGAACCGTTTGAGGGCATACGCTTTATTGACCGCTTTGTGGTGCAGGGCAACCAACTGCTCGAGCAAGACGTGTGGAATGACTTGGCTGAAGCCTTGCGCGGTTGATTCAAAAAAGAAATATTCACACATGAAATAATTTGGTAGCATGGTGCGGCCAACGTTGTCCTACCCACGCCATGGATGCCCCCACCGCCTTTACCAGTGATCAAGAATCGCGCGCGCACGACGCGCAACACCACTCACTGCGCTTGTGGTTGCGGCTGCTGTCGTGCACCACGCATATTGAAGACCACGTGCGGCAGCGGCTGCGGCATAAGTTTGGCACCTCGCTGCCGCGCTTTGATTTGCTCGCCCAACTCGAGCGCCATCCCAAAGGCATCACCATGGGGGAGCTCTCGCGGCGTTTAATGGTCAGTGGGGGTAACGTCACCGCCTTGGTTGACCAGTTGCAAGCCGAGGCCGCCGTGCAGCGGCATCATGCGCCCGACGACCGGCGTTCGATTCGCGTGACCCTGACCCCAGCAGGGCGTCGCCAGTTCGCGCGCATGGCGCGTGAGCACGAAGAATGGGTGATGGAGTTGTTTGACCAAGTCGAGCCCGAGCGGTTGCGCCAGCTCTTTGAATTGTTAGGTGAACTCAAGCACAGCGTGCGCCAGCGCGCCGGTGTCTTGGACCAGGAGTAAGCACCGTGGCAGAACGATCGTTTGCGCAAGAAGTTACCAAACTGCGTTTGGGTGAGGGTGAGGTATTTGCCGGCGAGGGCATTTTGGCCGTAACCAAGGCCTTGCTTGAGTCGGGTGTGGCGTACGTGGCGGGTTACCAAGGCGCGCCCATCTCGCACCTCATGGACGTCTTGGCCGATGCGCAAGACATCTTGCAGTCATACGGCGTGCACTTTGAAAACAGCGCCAGCGAGGCCACGGCGGCGGCCACCTTGGCTGCCTCGGTGAACTACCCGTTGCGCGGCGTGGCCACGTTTAAGGCCACGGTGGGCACCAACGTGGCCAGCGATGCGCTGGCCAACCTGGCCTCGGGTGGCGTCACGGGTGGTGCCTTGGTGGTGGTGGGCGAGGACTACGGCGAAGGCTCCTCCATCATGCAAGAGCGCACCCACGCGTTTGCCATGAAGTCGCAAATGTGGCTGCTTGACCCGCGCCCCAACTTGCCCAGCATCGTGCGCGCAGTCAAGATGGGGTTTGAGTTATCCGAGGCCAGCCACACACCAGTGATGCTGCAGCTGCGCATTCGTGCCTGCCACGTGCACGGCCAGTTTGTGGCCAGTGACAACCGCGCCAGCCCCTTTACGTTGCAGCAGGCGCTGGAGCAGCCGCAGCGCGACACCAGCCGCATTGTGTTGCCCCCGGCAAGCTTTGTGCACGAGCAAGAAAAAATCAACCAGCGCTGGCCCGCGGCGGTGGAATTCATTAAGGCGCACCAGCTTAACGAAACCTTGGGCCCAGACACCGGCGACGTCGGCATTTTGGTTCAAGGCGGCAACTGCAACACGCTGCTGCGGGTGCTGCATACGCTGGGTTTGGCCGATGCCTTTGGCCGCAGCGACGTGCCGGTGTACGTGATGAACGTGACCTACCCCATGGTGGATGACGAGGTGTTGGCGTTTTGCCAAAACAAGCGCGCCGTGTTGCTGGTGGAAGAGGGGCAGCCCAACTTCATCGAGCAAAACCTGCATACCGTGCTGCGTCGCGCCGGCTGTGCCACCGCGGTGCACGGCAAAGACATGTTGCCTGCCGCTGGCGAATACACCGCCACACAAATCATGGCCGGGGTGCAAAAGTTCTTGCAGGCGCAGCAAGTTACGCCGCCGCAAACCTATGTCCCGCCACCGCCGGTGGCCAACCCCGCCATGCAACTGGTGCAGGCGCGCCCCCCTGGTTTTTGTACCGGATGCCCCGAGCGCCCCTTGTTTGCCGCCATGAAACTGGTGCAGCGTGAGCTGGGCGAGCACCACGTCAGTGCCGACATCGGCTGCCATTTGTTCTCCATCTTGCCGCCGTTTCATATAGGCAACACCACCATGGGTTACGGCTTGGGCACGGCCGGCGCCTCGGCCCTCAACGTACCCGCGGGCAAACGGGCCATCAGCGTCATGGGTGACGGCGGGTTTTGGCACAACGGCTTAACGAGCGGCATCGCGCACGCCGTGTTCAACCGCAGCGACAACCTCACCATCGTGGTGGACAATAGCTACACCTCGGCCACGGGCGGGCAAGACATCCCATCGTCGGTGGCCACCAACCCCACCCGCAGCACCGGGCACGCGATTGCTCAGGCCGTCAAAGGCGTGGGCGTGCGGTGGGTGCGCACCGTTAAGCGCACCTACGACGTGTCGGGTCTGCGCGACATGCTGCGCGAAGCACTCACCACCCCAGAGGCTGGCCCAAAGGTGTTGATTGCCCAGTCCGAGTGCATGCTCAACAAACAGCGGCGCGAGCGGCCTGCTCAGCGCGCGCGCTTGCAGCAAGGCCGCCGGGTGGTACGCGAGCGCTTTGGTGTGGACGCCGAAACCTGCACTGGGGACCACTCGTGCATTCGCTTATCCGGCTGCCCCTCACTCACGGTCAAACCCAACCCCGACCCGTTGCGTTCAGACCCCGTGGCGCACGTCATCAACAGCTGCGTGGGCTGCGGTATGTGTGGCGAGGTCTCGCACGCGGCCGTGCTGTGTCCGTCGTTTTACCGCACACGCATTGTGCAAAACCCAAGTTGGCCCGAGCGCGGCTGGTTTGCTGTGCGCCGCGCCTTGCTTGGTGCGGTGCAGGCGATGTGGGCCAAGCGTCGCGCGCGCTGGGCGTTTTGACCATGGCGCAACCCAACCCCGGTCAGGCCAAGCCCATTACCATTGCCGTGCTTGCCATGGGCGGCGAGGGCGGCGGGGTACTGGCCGATTGGCTGGTGGCCATGGGCGAGGCCAACGACTTCATTGCGCAAACCACCTCGGTGCCAGGCGTGGCGCAGCGCACCGGGGCAACCATTTACTA
>JALRBF010000327.1 GCA_023262365.1 Burkholderiaceae bacterium | reverse complement strand
ATGAGGTATGGGCCAAAGTTGGCAATTTTTGGCAGGCCAACGGCTTCAATGTCGAGGTCAAACAGCCCCAAACTGGAGTCATTGAGACCAACTGGGCAGAAAACCGAGCCAAATTGCCCCAAGACTTCATCCGTGAGTCGCTGGGTAAACTGTTTGAAAACCTTTACTCCACGGGTGAGCTGGACAAATTTCGCACGCGTGTGGAACGCAATGCCGCGGGACAAACCGAGATCAGCATCAGCCACCGCGGCATGATTGAGGTATACACCAGCGAGCGCAGCGACCGCACCGTGTGGCAGCCCCGTCCGTCCGACCCGGAACTGGAGAACGAATTCTTGCGCCGGCTCATGGTGGCACTGGGCAGCAACGAAGCCACCGCGACCCAAGCCCTTGCCCGTGTGGCCCAACCGATTGCTACGGCCACGTTGCAAAGCGCCAATGGTGTACCCGCGATTCGGCTGCAGGCCAACTTTGATGACGCCTGGCGTCGCGTGCTGCTGGCCCTAGACCGCACCGGCTTCACCGTGCAAGACCGCGATCGCAGCCAAGGCACTTTTCAGGTGCGGTACGTGCCAGCGTCTTTGCCGGGCCAAAACGCTGAACCAGGATTTTTTGACAAACTCTTCAAGCGTAATCAACCGGTTATGACCACCGAAACGCGGCAGCTGGTGTTACGCAGCGAAGCTGGGCAAACCTTAATCACTGTGGCCACTGCACAAGGGCAAGCCGGCCCATCAGGTGAAGCCAAAACCGTGCTTGAGCTGCTCCTGCCCGAGTTGCAGTAAGCCTTGCCAGCGACGGCGCCGGCCCCCTTACCTCTGACCGCTCGTGCTTAGGGTACGCAGCCTAGCCAGCGGCAGTGCGGGCAACGCCACCTTGGTTCATGTGGCCTGGCAGCAGCGCCACACCCATGTCTTAATCGACTGCGGGCCCGGCCTGCGCGACATCATGCAACGCCTGGCGCAGGTGGGGTTGGACGCGGCGCGGCTGGACGCCGTGTTCATCACCCACGAACACGCCGACCACGCCGGCAGCGCGGTGCAGCTGGCCAAGCGGCACAACCTGCCGTTGATTACCAGCTACGGCACCTGGCAAGCCATGGGTGCCCCCACGTCGCTTGCGCCTCGCTGGGCCAGCGACGGCCAAGCCATTGGCGTGGGTGACCTGACGCTGCGCCCCTTTACGGTACCGCACGACGCGCGCGAGCCCTTGCAACTGCGCATTGAAAGCCCCACCGCCCACTTGGGGCTACTCACCGATTTGGGGCACATATCGTCACACGTGGTAAAGGCCTTGCAAGGGGTCACGACGTTGCTGATTGAGTGCAACCATTGCCCCACGCTGCTGGCGCAAGGTCGCTACCCGGCCACACTCAAGCGCCGCATTGGGGGCGACTGGGGGCATTTGTCTAACAACCAAGCCGCCGATTTGGTGCAGCGCCTGTCACACGCCTCGCTCGCTCGCGTGATTGCCGCGCACTTGAGCGAAGAAAACAACCGACCCGAGTTGGCTCAGCAGGCACTGGCCACGGCGCTGGGCTGGCCCATGTCGCGCATTGACGTGGCCACCCAAGCCAACGGCTCGGACTGGTTTGAGGTGCCGCCTAACCCAACGCGTCCGCCGGCACCAACCAGCCCTGCGCAACCCACGCCTTAACCGCTTGGCGCACGTTGGCGGTCACGCCCCGCATGTCATCGACGCCGAGCGCGCGCTGGTTGGCCAGTCGCATCAGCCACGGGGCATCGGCGCCGTGCATGCGGTAGCTCTCGCCGTTGATGAAAAACGTTTGATCGTCGTAAAGTACACGCGTGGCGGCGTGCACCCGCACGGCCCCGTTGCGCCAGGCCCGTTGGGTTGGCGCAAACCACGTGTGCGGCTTGGGCTCGGTGAGGCTCTCACCCAAGGCCAAGGACACCGCTGCGTGGTCTTGCGCCAAACGCTTGACTGCGTGTTGCGCAAACCGCTGCAACGTGGCGGGCATGCGCGCCGGCTCGCTGGCAGGCACGGCACCACGGTCGGTGTACCAGGCACTGGCCGCCTCGCCCTCGTCGGCCTGCCGCAACAACACGTCCAGCGCCAGCGCCCTGGCCTGCGGCGCACGAAACCCAATCGAATACGTCATGCACGCGTCGTCCAACGACACCCCATGGTGCGCCCAGCCCGGCGGCAAATACAGCATGTCGCCCGGCTGCAACGTCCATTGCTGAGTCGCTTGAAAGCCCACCAACTGCTTGAGTGGCACACCGCGGCGCCAGCGTGGTGTCACCGGCGGCGGCGCGATGGACCAGCGCCGCTGGCCCCGCGCTTGCAGCAAAAACACGTCGTAATGGTCAAGATGCGGGCCCACTCCACCACCGGGACTGGCCCATGACACCATCACATCGTCCAGCCTGGCGTCCCCCACAAACCGAAACGCCTCGAGCACCGCCCGCACCGAGGCCAACTGCGTGTCCACTCCCTGAACCAACAAGCTGGCCGCTGGCGACTGCGCCGCACGGCGCAGCCACGCCTGAGTCCATGGGCCGTGCGTAAGCTGCCACTGCGTCCCATTTTTTTGTACCCAACGCGCTTCCACGTCATCGCGCGCGGCCAAGGCAAACAACTGCGCGCGGGTCATCCACGGCCCGCCATGGGCCTGCCGCACCAACAGCGGCTGTTGTTGCCAATACGTGGCCATGAAGGCCTTGGGCGTGAGTCCGCCCAGCCACGACGAAGCGGCCTGCACTGGCGCGGCACCGGTGACGCCAGACTGAGTGGACCGTTTGGGCAACACACACCTCATGAGACAATACCGATCATGCGCATCATAAATCCCTGCGTGGTGGCACTTAGCTGGCAGCTCACCGACGCCCAAGGCCAAGCGATTGACCACTGCGACGAACCCGCTGAATTTTTTGTAGGCGGCAGCGATTTACTCGCCAGCATCCAACACGGTCTACAACAAGCCGAAGTCGGCGCCGTCATCAAACTGCACCTAGAGCCGCGTGACGCGTTTGGCGACTACGACGAGCAACGGGTGTTTTTGGAACCCCGCAACCTGTTTGCGGCCGAGCTCAGCGCAGGCATGGTATTGAACACTTTACCCCGAGGCTGCAGCGACGCGGCCCGGCAATGCGACATGGTGTTCGTCAGCGACGTGTACCCCGAACACGTGGTGCTTGAGGGCAATCATCCGCTGGCGGGCATGGCGCTGCACCTCACGCTTACCGTGCACGGTGTTCGCGCACCCACCGATGCCGAACAACAGGCCCAGTCCACTGGGCAAGCGTTTTTGCGCGTCGCGGGCTAGCTCGCCCCGGTCGAGCCGTAGCCGCCCGCGCCGCGGGTGCTGCTTGAGGCAAATTCGCTCACCGTCTGCCATTGCACCTGCACCACCGGCACCACCACCAGTTGGGCAATCCGCGCCATGGGTTCGATGACAAACGGCGTTTGGCCTCGGTTCCACGCGCTGACCATGAGCTGGCCTTGGTAGTCGCTGTCGATCAAGCCTACCAAATTGCCCAACACCACCCCGTGTTTGTGGCCCAGTCCGGATCGGGGCAAAATCATGGCCGCCAGTGACGCATCGGCCAAATACATGGCCAATCCGGTTGGTATCAATTCAACCTGACCAGGGTTTAACGTCAAATCGGCGTCAAGGCACGCGCGCAAGTCAAGCCCCGCACTGCCCGGCGTGGCATACACCGGCAGCTGGTCCCGCATGCGCGGGTCCAGCACCTGCACTTGAACCGAAACCGGCGGTTGACTCATCGCCGCCGCATCAGTCCTTGGCGCCGTAATCTTCAACCTTTAAGTCAAGCAATTGTTGCTGAACTTTTTCTTGGCTCAATTGCTTGACCTTGGTGATACCGCTGGAGACCAACCCCGGATTGAACAACACCGTCACCAGCGGCAACTACACCAGCGTCGGCCTGCTCTCGTCGGCCTACAACATCACCTCGGACCTGAAGGTCTACAAAGGTCAGCTGTTCTCCGACTGGACCGATCAGTTCTCGACCGAACTGTCGGTGTCCTACAAGACCCTGGAGAACATCTCGCAAGGCCTGGGCGGCAACGACTTCGCCGCCATGCAGGTCTATCTGGACGAGCCGATCGGCCCGAACAACGGCGTGCGCCGCTCGATCCGCTTCGGTCCGGAACGGTCGCGTCACGCAAACGCCCTGACGGTCGACACCACCCTGTACCGCGCCGTCGCCAACT
>JALRBF010000324.1 GCA_023262365.1 Burkholderiaceae bacterium | reverse complement strand
TTTACCGTGGCGAGCGCGCCATGATCATCGCCGGGCACGAAGCCGAAGAGCTGGTGCAGCAAAACCAAGGCGTTTTAAAAGGCAACTGATTCACCCTAGGAGCTACCGTGGCACCTTTGTTTTTGTTTGGCTTGCTGCTGGCACTGTTGTTTTTGGGCGTGCCGGTGGGGTTGGCGCTGGGCTTGTCGTCGGTGCTGTACGTGGCGTTGTTTACCACCGACTCACTGTCTTCAGTGGCGATTTCGCTTTTTGGTGTAGGCACGCATTACACGCTGCTGGCCATACCGTTTTTTATTTTGGCCTCGGCGTTTATGTCCACCGGCGGTGTGGCGCAGCGCCTGATTCGCTTTGCCATTGCGGTGGTTGGGTCGTTTCGAGGCGGTTTGGCCATGGCCTCGGTGCTGGCGTGCATGATGTTTGCGGCGTTGTCTGGCTCGTCACCGGCCACGGTGGTGGCCATTGGCACGATTGCCATTGCTGGCATGCGCCAAGTAGGCTACAGCAAAGAGTTTGCCTCGGGCATTGTGGCCAACGCCGGTACGTTAGGGATCTTGATTCCACCATCGATTGTGATGGTGGTGTATGCCGCCTCGGTGGATGTGTCGGTGGGCCGGATGTTTTTGGCGGGGGTCGTGCCCGGCTTGCTTGCCGGGGCCATGCTGATGCTGGCCATTTATGTGGTGGCGCGTATCAAAAAGCTGCCCGCCGAGCCTTGGCGCGGTATAGGCGAGGTGCTTACCGCAGCCAAAGAGGCGTTTTGGGGGCTGTTTTTAATTGTCATCATCATGGGCGGCATCTACGGCGGGGTGTTCACCCCCACCGAGGCCGCCGCCGCAGCGGCGGTGTATTCAGCCATCGTGGCGCTGTTTATTTACCGCGACATTGGGCCACTTAAGGGCATCCCTTGGGCCAGTGCCAGCGACGACGCGCTGACCCGTGTTGGCTTTAGGGGGGTGGTGTACGGCTTTAGCTTTTACGCGGTGTTTTCGATCTTGGCGTTTTTTGCCGTGGGGCCTGCGGTGCAGGGCGGACAAGCGCCGCATGGCTGGGGCATGGTGCTGGGCGCGCTGGTGGCGTTGGCCTACATGATTTGGCGCGGCCCTGGCGTTGCGCCTTTGCAGCTGGCGCGCGCCTGCCTTGGTGGCTTTAGGGTATTGGGGCGCAACGTATGGATGATGCTGCGCCAGGCGCGCCCGGTGATCATGGGCGAGGACAGCCGCGGTGTGGTTTTGGAGGCGGCCAAAACCACGGTGATGCTGATGTTCATCATTGCCAACGCGCTGCTGTTTGCACACACCTTGACCACCGAGCGCATTCCCCAAACCATCACCGAGTGGATGCTGGGCGCGGGCTTTAATTGGTTTACGTTTTTGATCGCGGTGAACGTGCTGCTGCTTATTGGCGGGCAGTTCATGGAGCCTTCGGGGCTGTTGCTGATTGTGGCGCCGGTGGTGTTTCCGATTGGTATGGAGCTCGGGGTGGACCCGATTCATTTGGGCATCATCATGGTGGTGAACATGGAAATTGGCATGATCACGCCACCGATCGGATTGAATCTGTTTGTTACCTCGGGCATCACGGGCATGAGCCTTGACCGCGTAGTGCGCGCGGCGTTGCCATTTGTTGGCGTCCTGATGCTGTTTTTAATTATCGTCACGTATGTGCCTGAGCTATCAACGTGGCTGCCGTATGCTTTGATGGGTCCAGAAATCGTAACCCAGTAACCGTTGCACCACCACGCCGCCATATGACCCTTGACTCCAACGAGATCACCACGCTGCAAGGTTGGCAAGGCAAAACCGAGTCCATCATCGACTCGGTCACGGCGGCCCCGCTGGCCGGTTTAAGTGCCACGCTGGACCGCACCGACCCCGCCCCCACCAACGGCACCGTGGTGCCACCTTTGGCGCACTGGCTTTACTTTTTGCCCCAGCACCGGCAAAGCGAAATCGGCCCCGACGGTCACGCCAAGCGTGGCGGGTTTTTGCCGCCGGTGCCGCTGCCCCGCCGCATGTGGGCCGGGGGCCGCCTGACCTGGGAAGCCAACAACCCGCTGCAGGTTGGGCAGGTGGTGCAGCGGCATTCGCGCATCGAGCGCGTGCAGCACAAGCAAGGGCGCAGTGGCGAATTGGTGTTTGTGCTGGTGCAGCACGAGATTCACAACGAACGCGGCCTGGCCATCACCGAAGCGCACGACATCGTGTACCGCGCCGCGCCCGAGCCCGGCGAGGCCCCGCCTCCACCCCAAGCCGCCACCACCACGGCGCCGTGGCAACGCCCATGGTTGGCCGACGAGGTGATGTTGTTTCGCTTCTCTGCACTAACCTTTAACGGCCATCGCATTCACTACGACCGTTCATACGTGACCCAAACCGAAGGCTACCCCGGGCTGGTGGTGCATGGCCCGCTGATTGCCACCTTGTTGGTGGATTTGTGGCGTCACCAGCACCCCCAGGCCACGCTGACGCATTTTGCGTTCAAAGCGCTGCGCCCCACGTTTGATATTCACCGCTTTGCCGTGTGTGGCCAACCCACGGGCCAGGGACAAGCCGACCTGTGGGCGCACGACCACGAGGGCTGGCTGACCATGCAGGCCCAAGCGCAGTGGGCAT
>JALRBF010000198.1 GCA_023262365.1 Burkholderiaceae bacterium | reverse complement strand
GTGTGGATCCTCTTCGGTTTCGCATTTGGCGTGGTGTTTGCGGTGAATGGAGACCCACTCGCGCGTCACCATGCCGGTGGTCATCCAGAGCCAAAAGCGGAAAAAAAGCGACGGGATCGGCCCCAACTCCATGGCGCGGTTGGTCATGTAGGCGGTTTCGCCGTGCTCATCGGGTGCGCGCGTGGGCCGGTGCGCGTTGCGCAGGTACCAACCGCTGGCCACTTCGCCGTTTTCGTCTACACCGGCGTTGGCCCAGGTGTGCCAGGGGTTGTCGCCGTCCATACCGTGCTTGCGCAGGTAAACGTTATAGGGCAGGTTGGGGTTGGCCATGCGGTCGGGGTGAATGCCATCGTCGCGCTCGTAAGGCTCAAAGCCGGCCTCGGCCAGGTAGCGGCCTTGGGTACTCTGCGGCTCGAGCGCGAGGCGCTTAAGCCCGTCTTGGTCGGCAGACATATGGGTTTTGCCCACCACGGCCACGCGCATGCCCGCGTCGCGCATGTGGTCGCCCAGGGTTTGTTCACCAATGGGTAGCGGAATAAAGTTCCACGTGGCACCGTGCGAAAACACGTAGCGCCCCGAGTAAAACGAGGCGCGCGATGGCCCGCAGTTGGGCGACTGGCAGTAGGCTCGGTCAAAGCGTACGCCACGCGCGGCAATGCTGTCGATGTTGGGCGTGTGCAGGGTGCGGTGACCGTAGCAAGACAGGTAGTCAAAGCGCAGTTGGTCGCACATGATGAAGAGAATGTTTTTAACTTGACTCATGGTGAATACGCTGAAGTTAAGGGGTTAAATGGTGACGCCACCGTCCACGCCAATGACCTGGCCGGTGATGTGGCGCGCGGCTTGGCCGCACAAAAAGGCCACGCAGTGCGCCACGTCGCCCTCGGTTTGTGGGCGTTGCATGGGCACGTGGGTTTGTATGCGTTGGTCAAACACGGCGCGGCCGTCGTTGTGGCCTTCGCGTGCGGCCATGGTTTGGCCCAGGGCGTCCCACATGGGCGTCCAAATAAAGCCGGGACAAACCGCGTTGGCCGTTACGCCGTGCGGCGCGAGCTCGCGGGCCAACACCTTGGTGAGCGAGATCAGCGCGGCCTTGGACACGCTGTACGCCGGCATGTAGGGCGCCGAAATCACACCCGTGATGGACGACACATTGACCACCCGACCCGCAGGCGAGGCCAGCAGCGCGTCGCGCGCGGCGCCGCAAACGTGCACGGCACCCATTAGGTTGATGTTGAGGGTGCGCTGCCAGTCCGCAGGGCTGCATTGGGTAAACGGCATGCCGGGGGCACTGGCCACGCCGGCGCAGTTCACCACCACGTCCAGCTGGCCCCAGCGCTGCAACACCTGTGCCACGGCATGCTGCACGTGCTCGGCCTCGGCCACGTTGCAGCCCAGCGCCATGGCCTGGGGCAGCGCTTGGGCGGTGCGCGCGCCGGCTTGGGCGTCTACGTCAAGCACGGCCACTTGTGCGCCCAGGGCGGCAAGTTCGCGCGCAATGGCTTGGCCCAAACCCGCACCCGCGCCGGTAACCAACGCCACGCGGCCGCTAAGTTGTATTGCGTCAATCAGGTGAGGCCAGGCCATGCGGAGCTAAAAAAAGATACCCAGATTTTTTTGGGTGACCACGTTTTGGTCAAGCACAATATCGCGCTGGGCGATGAGCCAACTGTTGGCATGCGGGCGCAGCGTGTCGTGGCGCACACCACTGAACGTTTCGGCGTCGTACTCCAGATGCGACCGGTAGATTAAAAAGTTGCTTCGCACCTTAAGCACGTCGCCGGGCTCCACGGCGGTTACCTCGATGTTGCTAATCAAGTGCCGCGTGCGCGAGCGCGGGGTTTCGGCCCACGCCATGCCGGTGGCTAGGCGCTTAACGCGGTTGGTGAGGCTGGTTTTGTTGTCGTCAAAGTGCGCCACCTCGCCAAACGCCGCCACCGACTTGCCGATGTCGCGGCCAATGCGGTTGGTGATGGTGGGCATCCAATACCGCAGGTCGTCGCTAAATAGGTTAAGCCATGCGTCCAGCGCATGGTCGTCAAGCAGTCGGGCCTCGGCGGTTAAAAAGGCCTGCACGCGAAACCACAGGTTCATGTCCGCCACCGGGGGCAGGGTGCTCATGCCGCTGCCCCTTGGCTGGCAGCGCCTACC
>JALRBF010000274.1 GCA_023262365.1 Burkholderiaceae bacterium | reverse complement strand
AGTCTTGCGGTGCCTCTCGAATGAGCCATTGGGCACGGGCCATGTCCCCGGTGGCCTCTTTGATGCCAACGATGCCCGGCACGCTGGCCAAGCGCATCACGGTATCGTGCTGCATGTCGGCCACGGTGCGACCGGGCACGTTGTACAACACCATGGGCAGGTCAACGGCCTCGGCAATGGCCGTGAAGTGGCGCTTGAGCCCTTGGTGCGTGGGTTTGTTGTAGTAGGGGACGACTTGCAGCTGGCAATCGGCACCTACCTCTTTGGCGTAACGTGCCAGCTCAATGGCCTCGGCCGTGGAGTTGGCGCCGCAGCCGGCCATGACCGGAACCCGGCCAGCCACGCGCGCCACCGAGGCGCGGATGATTTCTTGGTGCTCTTGCACCTTAACGGTGGGTGATTCACCGGTGGTGCCCACCACGCAAATGCAGTCGGTGCCCTCGGCCACGTGCCAGTCAATCAGTCGCTCAAGTGCCTCAAAGTCAACCTGCCCGTCTTCGTGCATGGGAGTGGCCAGTGCCACGATGCTGCCTTTTATCATCTGCCTTCCTCGTTCGGGCCTGCGGCTAGCTGGGAGCGCGCAACACAAGCGCGTATTCTAGCCTGGCGGTCGTTGGGCGGCGATTCGTTGCACCCGGCGTTCGGGCTGCGCCAAGGTGGTGTCTTCGTAGGCGTGCACGCGCCACGCCGCGCACACCCCCAGCAGTTCACCCGGGGCCAGCAAAAACGCCGGCCTCGACGGTCTGCCCAGCCGTTCTTGGCCGTGCGCAAAGGTCTCGTAAATCAACCAACCGCCTGGGGCCACGCTGGCCAGCAGCGCAGGCCACAGGGGGCGCCACAGGTAATTGGTGACCAAGACCACGTCAAAATCGTTTGAGCACAGCGGCCAATCGCCTTGCTCGAGGTCAGCTTGCACTGCGTTGACGGTGGCCGGTAGGTGTTGCAGGGCTTGGCCGTCTCGGTCAACGGCCGTGACTTGCAGCCCATGCTGGCACAACCAGCGCGCGTGACGCCCAGCGCCGCAGGCTACGTCCAACGCGCGGCCGTGGCGTGGCAGCTGGTTGGCCCAGCGTGTCAACCAGTCCGAGGGCGTTCCCTCTGCATGCATAGGGTTTGGCGCGAACGCCCTAAAAGCAGGCCCAAAGCTGGTTGGCCAGGCTCACCAAAAAGTCACCGCGGGTGTACAACGCGAACACCAAGGCCAATGCCAATGCCGCCAGCGCCATGCCCATTAGGCGCGCGGGTGAACGAGCTAGAGCGTGGCGTGTGCTCATGCTGTCACCATACCATGCGGGGGCTGCCGCTGTACGGGTTCTTCGCGCACCAGCAGGTTCACCAGTGCCGAGGCAACGCCCAGGGCAATGGTGAGCACCCATACGCCGTCGTAGCTGCCCCAGGTGTCGTACAAGCGGCCACCCAGCCATACGCCCAAAAAGCTGCCCAGTTGGTGGCTGAAAAACACCATGCCGCTGAGCATGGTGAAGTGTTGCACGCCAAACATGTGCACCACGATGGCGTTGGTGGGTGGCACGGTGGATAACCACAG
>JALRBF010000255.1 GCA_023262365.1 Burkholderiaceae bacterium | reverse complement strand
TTACGCTTTTCCCGTCTGGGGTGTAGTACCCGCTGGGTTGCTTATCACTGCTAAAAAAGAATGCCCTGTGGGATTCTCCATAGAGCCTTCGTCCAATGCACTACCTAATCTCTTGGCACCACCTCTCTCAATCTTCTTAGGCGATGGTCCATCTGGATTAGGTACTCCACCTCCAACCCGACCCGCAAATTCAGCCCCATGGCGTGCAGTGCTTGCACTTGGTGTTGC
This sequence comes from Burkholderiaceae bacterium, assembly GCA_023262365.1. Lineage (GTDB taxonomy): Bacteria > Pseudomonadota > Gammaproteobacteria > Burkholderiales > Burkholderiaceae_C > RS62. The sequence continues at coordinate 3,052 of JALRBF010000255.1, read as the reverse complement.
AGCACGGTGCGGGTATCCAGCGCCACCGGCTGACCGTTGTCATGCCACGTCTGGCACCACAACCACGCGTGCCCTGGCGCCCACGGCAGCGGGTGCAGCCGTTCCGGGTCGGGTATCAGCCGAACGTTGCCGCCACCGCTCAGGCCCAGCCAGTCCGGCGTGCCATTGGCCTCAAACACCGGCCAGGCGGTGCGGTCGCTCAAATCTTTCAGCAGCAAGGTGTTGACCATGCTCACGCCGTGCTGCAGCGCGTGCGCCAGCGCGTCGGCCTGTACGTGTTTGCTGCGCAGTTGGCCGTGCAAGTCACACCAGCACAGCCGCAGGGTGTGCAGCTTGTCGGCTTTAACCCGTTGCAGCAGCTGGGCTTGGGCATCGGCCCGCGTCGCGCTTGCCAAGCCGCAGCGCTCCACAAATAGGCGCTGGCGCGTCATGTCCACGGCGCGGCCGCGCGTTTGCGTTGCACCTGCTCGCGCCACCACGCCTGCCATTGGTCGCTGGGGGCAATGCCGTCCACCGTGTCGGGGCCGGTGGTGGCTTGGGCCACCTCGGCGTTGGCCACGCCGCCCGGCGTGTGGCCTCGTGCCATGGCGTCCATGGTGCGCAGCAGCCAGCGGCGGTTGGCCATGATGATCTTGTCCGTGGTGCCCAGGTGCTCTTTGGTGCGGTCCTGAATTTCGCCCATGCTCTCGCATGCCCATTGGTCGTGCACGTTGATATCGTCCTCACCCATGCCCAGGTAGGTTCGCGTGCGCTGCTCTTCGGGGTCAAAGCCCCAGCGGTTGCCGGCGTGTTTGCGCGGCAAATAGTCAGGCAGCGTCACGCCCACTAGGCGCTGGTCGCGCATGCGCTGGCGTTGCACGGGTTCGTCAAAACTGGTGAACAAGCTGTACCAGTAGGTGTGGGTGTCGTCCACGGGCACATGCATTTGGGTAATGGTCATGGTCTCGGACAATGGGATCACAAAGGTGTGCGGAAACAGTGCATGCGTCACGCGCACGTGGGTTAAGCTCTCATCGAGTTCGCGCCTGGTGGTAATGGCGTAGCCGTAGGGGGTTTCGTCAAACGCGATGTTGGGGGGCTGGCCTTCGCGCATCACCCGGGACATGGGCCAGCGCTGGCCGTGCGCATTGCCGGCGCTGGCGTTGCGAAATTGCTTGCCGTAGGTGTCCTCCAGCGAGGCGTCTTCAAAAAAGCGATGCAAAAACGAGGTGTGCGCTGGGTCAATCCCCACCTCAAAGGCTTGTAGCCAGTTGCAGTGCCACATGCCTTTGAAGGCAAAGGTGTGAGACTGCGGTGCGGCGAAGCAGTCCAGCCCCGGCAGCGGCGGGGCCAAGCTTGGGTCGTTGCCCAACCAGGCAAACAGCACCCCACAGGCTTGGCGCAGCGGGTAGCGGGTTTGCTGCACCCGCTGGCATAGGGTGCTGCCGGCGGGTTCACCTGGGGTTTGCACGCATTGGCCTTGGGCGTCAAATTGCCAGCCATGAAACGGGCAGCGAATCCCTTGGGGCTCGACGCGTGCAAACGCCAAATCGGCGCCCCGATGCGGGCAAGCACGATCCACCAGCGCAAACTGGCCTTGGGCGTCGCGCCATAGCAGCAGGTCTTGTCCCAGCAAACGCACGGCTTTAAGCGGGCGCTGGGCCATGCTTGGGTCGAGCTGCGGGTCAAACTCGTCAAGCAGCGCAACCGGCTGCCAGTAGTGGCGCATCAGCCGGCCGCACTCGGTGCCGGGGCCGATGCGGGTCACGCGTTCGTTGTCGCTGGCTTTCATGTTGGGAGCAGGGACGGGGTGAGCCCCGTTTTTTGACTTATCCTACGCCATTATGCGTTTATACAACTACTACCGTTCGTCGGCTTCGTTTCGGGTGCGTATTGTGTTGGCCCTTAAGGGTTTGCCATACGACTACGAGGTGGTCCACCTGCAAAAAGGCGAGCAACACCGGGGTGAATTTGCCACGCACAGCGCGGACCACTTGGTGCCGATGTTGCAACTGGACGAAGGCACCCACCTGTTGCAATCGCTGGCCATTTGCGAATACCTTGACGAGGTGCACCCCCAGCCACCGGTGATGCCGGCCGACGCGCTGGGGCGCGCGCGGGTGCGCGCGCTGGCGCAAATGGTGGCGTGCGACATTCATCCCATCAACAACCTGAGGGTGCTCAACTACCTGGTCAAAACCTTGGACGTGAGCGAGGACGACAAAAACGCTTGGTACGCGCATTGGGTAACGCTGGGTTTGGACGCACTGGAGCGGCGCTTGCACGAGGCGCAGACCGGGCGGTTTTGTCATGGCGACTCGCCCACACTGGCCGACGCGTGCTTGGTGCCACAAATTTTTAACGCGCAACGCTTTCATGTGCCGCTGCAGCCCTACCCCCGCACGATGCAAATTTTTGACGCGTGCATGGCGCTGCCCGCGTTTGCCGACTCGCAGCCCTCGGCCTGCCCCGAGGCCACCGCCTAAGGTGTCATCCCCCGTGGTGGCGGGCTACGCGCCGATGTGGGATGCGCCGGCTTGGGTGGGGGCGTGGATGACCACGCGCGAGGGTGGCCAAGGCGTGCCGCCGTACGACGGGTTCAACCTAGCCGACCACGTGGGCGACGACCCTGCCGTGGTGGCGCAGCACCGCGCCCAGTTGGCCGCGCACGTGCAGCGACCCCTGGCTTTGCTGCGCCAAGTACACGGCCATGCGGTGTGCCAGCGTGGCCTGCACAACCTCAGCCAGCAACCGCAGGCCGATGCGCAGTTCACCCGCGAGAGGGGATTGGCGCTGGCCATTGGGGTGGCCGATTGCCTGCCCGTGTTGTGGGCGCACCGCCAGGTGCCCGTGGTGGCCGCCAGCCACGCTGGCTGGCGCGGCTTGGCCGCGGGCGTACTTGAGCGCACCTTGGCGCACATGGCCCAAGCCATTGGCCAAACCCCGGAGGCGTGTGCCGCCCAGTGCGCGGTGTGGTTGGGACCGTGCATTGGCCCCACGGCGTTCGAAGTGGGCGCCGAGGTGGTCAACGCGCTGCAACCCATGACGCCGTTGACATGCAGGCCGCATGCCA
>JALRBF010000199.1 GCA_023262365.1 Burkholderiaceae bacterium | reverse complement strand
GCTGACCTTTCGCCCGCGTGGCTTGTTTAGCGTTGCGGAGGCGCGCAAGATATGAACTCCCTACCTATCGGTTATCGGTTTGGCTTGGTGCTGTTGGTGTTGTTGGCGGTCGCGCCGTGGTTGCCGCCGTGGTTGTTGTTTATGCTCACCATTGCCTCGGCCAACGGCTTGGTGGTGCTGGGGTGCTTGCTGTTTTATCGTGCTGGGTTGGTCTCGTTTGGGCAGGCGCTGTACTTTTGTACTGGCGCGTACACCACGGGCTTGGTAACCAACATGCTCGGCGTGACCGATGTGCTTCTGCTGCTGGGCTTGAGTGGCTTGGCCGGTGGCGTGTTGGCCTTTTTGGTGGGCTTTTTGCTGGCGCGCTATCGCGGCATTTTCTTTGGCTTGCTGTCCATGGCGTTTTCCATGATTCTGTACGGCGTGCTCACCAAAACCGAATCGCTGGGCTCAACCGACGGCTTTAACGTGCCAGCCTTTACGCTGCTGGGCTTTGAGCCCGATCAGCCGCAAGTGCGCTTTACGCTGTTGGCCGTGGCGGTGGTGGTGATTTGGTTGGTCTCGCTGGTGACCGATCGGTTTTTGCGCAGCCCTTACGGCCCGCTGCTCGTGGCGATTCACGACAACGAGATTCGTACCGAGTACATGGGCGCATCGGCCAAAAACACAGTGCACCTGGTGTACGTGGCCGCGGGCATCATGGCGGGCATGGGCGGCTGCATTGGCGCCACGGCGGTGGGCCATATTGACCCAACCATGGCGTACTGGACCACCTCGGGTGAATTTGTGTTTATTACCATCATGGCGGGTGTGGGCTCGGTGGTGGCGCCGTTTTTGGGGGCCTTGGTGTTTGGCATCATTTACACCATTGCGTTTTCCGAGTCGCCCAACACCTGGCAAATGGTGCTGGGGGCGTCGTTGATTGCGGTGATTTTGTTGCTGCCTAATGGTTTGTGGTCGTTGCTTGCCAAGCGCAAAGGAGCCCAAGCATGAGCGAGACGGTATTGCATGCCCAGGGGCTGGAGAAGCGTTTTGGCGCGGTGGTGGCGGCCTCTGAGATTAACGTGGAAGTGCCCAAGGGCGCGTGTTTGGGGCTAATTGGCACCAACGGCGCAGGCAAAACCACGTTTGTCAACATGATCACGGGTTACCTCAAGCCCGACGAGGGGCGCATCACCTTTGGTTCGGTGGACATCACGGGCATGGCACCGCGCGAGATCACGCGCTTGGGCGTGTGCCGGTCGTTTCAAATACCGCAGCTCTACAACAGCATGACGGCGTTGGAGAACCTTGAGGCGGCCTTTGGCATTGTGCTGCTGAACTCGGCCAGTGGCGGCTGGTTTGTTAGCCCGCGCACCCCGGTGCCAGGGTACGGCGCGCCAATTCGAGAGTTGGCCGAACAGGCGCTGGAGCGCTTTGAGCTCACTGCCTACCGCGACAAGGTGACGCGGGTGTTGCCCGGCGGGGTGCGCAAGGTGCTCGACATTGCCATGGCCATGGCGGTGCAACCCACCATTTTGTTGCTCGATGAGCCAACCAGCGGGGTCTCGGCCGAAGAGAAGTTCGGCATCATGGACATGGTGATGGGCGTGGTGCGAGAGGCCGGCACCACGGTGCTCTTTGTGGAACACGACATGGAGGTGGTGGCACGCCATGCCGACCGGGTGTTGGCGTTTTACGATGGGCGCATTATTGCCGATGGTAAGCCCGATGAGGCGCTTAACCACGAGCAGGTACTCAAGCATATCGTGGGCAACACGCAACACGTGACGACAGGACAATAGCCATGCTGCGTATCAGTGACCTTGACGTTTCGATTCAATCCATTGACATCTTGC
>JALRBF010000134.1 GCA_023262365.1 Burkholderiaceae bacterium | reverse complement strand
AACGAGCGTGCCGTGCCGCTGCCGTGGCCGGTGCGCGGCCAGGTACGGGTGTACCCCAAGCAGTTGTTTACGCTGAGCACACCCCTAGACACACGCGGCGCGCACCGCTGGGGGCCACTGGCGCCCAGCGCCCGCGTGGAGGTGACGCTTGAGCAGCCGGCGCTGCGCTGGCAAGGGCAAGGTTACCTCGACAGCAACGAGGGCGACGAGCCGATTACGCAGGGCTTTGAGGCGTGGGACTGGTCACGCTGCCAACTGCGCGACGGCAGCAGCGCGGTGATTTACGACACCGAACCCTGGCTGGCCGACGGTAACGTATTGGCGCTGCGGTTTTTGCCCAACGGGCAAGTGGAGCCCTTTGCGCCACCGCCGCAGCAGCCCATGCGGCGCACAGCGTGGTGGATTGAGCGGCGCTTGCGCAGCGATTCGGCGGTAACGGTACGCGAGCAGCTTGAGGACACGCCGTTTTATCAGCGCGCGGTGGTGCAAAGCCAACTGCTGGGCGAGTCGGTCACGAGCTTTCACGAAACGCTGTACGTGCCGCGGCTGCGCTCATCGGTGGTGCAGGCCATGCTGCCTTGGCGCATGCCGCGGCGCTCGTGAGCCAAGCGCTCAAACAACTCGAGCATCCACGCCACACGCTGCTCGGGGTTGCGCTTGATGCGCGAGCCCGCAGGCAGCACGTCGGGCAGATTGGGTGGGGCCGCATCCAGCAAAAATTGCACCGCCGCCGGCGCCTGAGGCGCCACGGCGAGCCCACTTGAGGCGCTTTGCGCGTCCATCCACGCCCGGGTTAGCAGCCAGGCTTTGCGCGCGCGCGGCACCACGGCGCGGCGCGAGACCGAGTCCAGGCCGTGGCGCCTGACTTCGGCGCCGATTTCGGCGTACACCCAGCGTGCCGCCCAAATGGCTTGCCTGCAGTCCGGCGGCAGCGCCGCAATGCCACTGCTGGCGCAGGCGTAAAGTCGGTTGGCTTCGTCCAGCAAGCGCGCGGTGACGCGCTGCAAAGGCGCTGAGGTTTGCGTGCTGGTCAGCACGTCGGTGGCGCACAGCCCCACCTCGGCAAGCCACTGCTCGGGCAGGTACACGCGCCCGCGTGCGGCGTCTTCGCCCACATCGCGCGCGATGTTGGTGAGCTGCATGGCCAGGCCCAGCTCGGCGGCGCGTGCCAGCGTGGCTTGGCTGCGCGCGCCCATCAGCCACGCCATCATGGTGCCCACGCTACCGGCCACGCGCGCGGCATAAGCGTGCACGTCGTGCAGCGTGTCGTAGCGCCGGCCAGCGGCGTCCCAGGCAAAGCCTTCAAGTAAGGCATCCAACCACGCGCGCGGCAAGTGGTGATGCTTCACCACCAACGCCAGCGCCTGATCCTCCACAAAGTGGCGCGGCGTTTGCGCGTAAATGGCGTCCAGCCTTTGGTGCAACAACGTCAGCGCCATGCGGCAATCTTCGCCTTCGTCCACCAAATCGTCGGCCACGCGGCAAAACGCATACAACACCACCGCCGCGCTGCGCACCCGCGGCGGCAGCCAACGGCTGGCGGCAAAAAAGGTTTTGGAGCCCCCGCGCATGAGCTCGAGACATGCCTGCACTTCGGGGGCCATCATGCGGTGGCCTGGGCTTGCGCCTGTTGCCAGGCCTGCACCGTGGGCACCACGGTTTGCAGGGCCTTGGCCGACATCAACACCCCCGGCACCCCGGCTCCGGGATGCGTGGCCGCGCCCACCAGGTAAAGCCCTTGTACGTCCTCGCTGCGGTTGTGCGGCCTAAACCACGCGCTTTGCAACAGCAGCGGCTCAAGGCCAAACCCCGCGCCTTTGTAGCTGGCCAAGCGGTCTTGAAAGTCCAGCGGCGTCATGAGGCGCGAGGTGGTGAGCCGGGCGCCCAAGCCGGGCAACACGGTGGCCTCGAGTCGCGCCTGAATCGCTTGCCGGTAGGTCTCGGCGTGGGTACGCCAGTCGGTGCCGCTGTCTAGGTGCGGCACCGGCGACAACGCGTAAAACGTGTCGCACCCCGGTGGCGCCAGTGAGGGGTCGGTGGCGGTGGGGCGGTGCAGATACAGGCTGAAATCGTCAGCCAAGTGCTTGCGCTTAAAAATATCGCGCAGCAGCCCGCGATAACGCGGCCCCAACACCAGCATGTGGTGTGGCACGTCTTCGTAGCGGTGGTTGGTGCCAAAGTACCACACAAACAAGCCCATCGAGTAGCGCCCGCGCTCGATGCGGTTGTCGCTCCAGTGGCGCCGGTGTTCGGGTCGAACCAGGTGCTTGTACGTCCAGGCCGAATCGGCGTTACTCACCACAATATCGGCGCTGAGCCGCTCGCCATTGGCCAGCCGTACCCCAGTGGCGCGGCCGTCCTGCACCGTGATTTCGGCCACCCGCGCGTGGTAGCGAATCGGCACGCCGCGCTGCTGCAGCAAGTTCACCATGCCGCGCACCAAGGCGCCGGTACCGCCCATAACGGAGTGCACGCCCCAGCGCCGCTCAAGCGAGTGAATCAGCGCGTACGCGCTGGTCACAGAGAAGGGGTTGCCCCCAATCAGCAAGGTGTGAAAGCTAAACGCAATGCGTAACTGCGGATGCCGCAGGTGCTTGGCCACCACCCCATAAATGGTGCGCCAAGCCTGCATGCGTGCAAAGCCTGGCAGGGCTTTGATTAAGTCGATAACGCGGTCAAACGCGATCGAGCCCATGCCCTCAAAGCCAATGCGCCGGCAGCGCTCGGCCACCTCAATCAAACGCCGAAACCCCTTGACGTCGCGCTTGTCAAATGTGGCGATTTGCCGCTCCATCTGCTCGTCGTTGGCGTTGTAGTCAAACACCCGCCCATCGTCAAAACGAATGCGGTAAAACGGGTCCATCAAACGCAAGTCCACGTCGTCTTGCAAGCGTCGGCCGCACAAACGCCACAACTCTTCGAGCAAAAACGGCGCGGTGATGATGGTGGGACCGGCATCGAAGGTGAAGCCGTCCTGGTGGTGTACATAAGCGCGGCCACCGGGGGCGTCGAGTTTTTCAAACACCTTGACCTCGTAGCCTTTGACGCTCAGGCGAATCGCCGCAGCCAGCCCGCCAAAGCCGCTGCCAATGACCACCGCCACCGGTCGCTGGCGCATCGTGGCGGGAGTGCCCAGATCCGTGCCCGTGGGTGCGGCAGGGATGCCGAAACCTTCAGAGCGGTAAGCGTGTGTGATGGTGTTCATGGTGGGGCCTTCAAGGGGGTG
>JALRBF010000028.1 GCA_023262365.1 Burkholderiaceae bacterium | reverse complement strand
TTTTGGATGAAATCGGCGACATGCCGTTTGACTTGCAAACGCGGTTGCTGCGCGTGCTCAGCGACGGACACTTTTATCGGGTGGGGGGGCACACCGCGATTCGGGCCAACGTGCGTGTGATTGCTGCCACGCACCAAGATTTGGAGAAGCGCGTGGCCGATGGGCAGTTTCGCGAGGACTTGTTTCACCGCCTAAACGTGATTCGACTGCGTGTGCCGGCGCTGCGCGAGCGCCAGCAGGATTTGCCTTTGTTGATGCGCCACTTTTTGGCGCGCAGTGCCACGCAACTGGGCGTGGAGCCCAAGCGCTTGTCGCCCGCAGCCCAGCAGCGGCTGCACGGGTTTGCGTTTCCGGGCAATGTGCGTCAACTGGAGAACATTTGCCATTGGCTCACGGTGATGGCGCCCTTGCAAGTGGTGGAAGAAAAAGACCTGCCGCCCGAGGTGCTGCACCAGGTGACCCCATTACCCAGCCGCGAGGCCGCAGCGCCCAGCGCCGGGTTAGGCGCGACTGGCTCGCCGCCGGCTGCGGTGCCCGTTGCCACGCCGGTGGCGCCGGTACCTGCCGAATGGGGTGGCATGGAGTGGGCCGACCAGGCACAAACCCAAGCGCGCGCGCTGTTGGCGCAAGGCATGCAAGGCGTGTGGGACCACATGGTGCAACAGCTCGAGGCCAAACTGATTGGCGCGGCCCTGGAGGTGACCCACGGCCGCCGGGTGGAGGCGGCCACCCGCTTGGGGATAGGGCGCAACACCATCACGCGCAAAATTCAGGAATTGGGGCTGGAGTAGCCGCTTGAACTCCTTGGCGGTGGCGCTAACATGCGGGGCATGAATCCGCTCAACCGCTACCGCACCTGGTGCATGCTGCCCCTGCTGGTGGGCTTGCTGGCTGGGTGTGCCTCCACCACCCAAGGCAGCAGCGACGCCGCGCAACGCCAGCAACTGTTGTTGGTCTCACCGCAGCAAATGGATCGCATGACCGCGCAGGCCTACGCGCAGAGCTTGCGCCAGGCCAAGCGCCAAGGGCAACTTAACCAACGGCTCGATGTGCTGGCGCGGGTGCGTCGCGTGGCCAACCGGCTGATACCCGCGACTGGCGCGTTTCGTGCCGACGCCCCGGGGTGGGCGTGGGAGGTCAACGTCATCGACCACCCCGACCTGAATGCCTGGGCCATGCACGGCGGCAAGATGGCGGTGTACACCGGGCTGGTGGACAAACTGCAACTTACCGACGACGAGTTGGCCGCCATCATGGGGCACGAAATGGCGCACGCCTTGCGCGAGCACTCGCGCGAGGCCATGTCGCAAGCGCTGGCCACTGACCTGACGATTAACCTGGGCGTGCAGCTGCTTGGACTGGGTGCCGGGGTGGGTGACATGGTCTCCACGGGTGCTGACTTGATGCTGCGCCTGCCCAACAGTCGGCGCGCCGAATCCGAGGCTGACCGCCTTGGCCTTGAACTGGCCGCGCGCTCGGGCTTCGACCCACGGGCCGCGGTGAGTTTGTGGCAAAAAATGGCGGCTCAAAGCCAGGGTAAACAACCGCCGGCGTGGTTGTCCACCCACCCCAGCCACAGCCAGCGCGTGGCGGAGCTTAGCGCGTTGGCGCAACAGCTGCTGCCGGTTTATCGGCAAGCCACGTCGGGGCGCGACCCGGTGGTACGGCGCGCGCCCTAGGCCGCGGCCGGCGGCTGGCCCAGGGTAAGCACGACGGGCGCGTGGTCTGAGGGGCGCGGGTTTTTGCGTGGCGCTTTGTCCACGGCGCAGGCGGTGGCCTGGGGGCGTAGCGCCTCGCTGATGAGTAGGTGGTCGATGCGCATGCCGCGGTTGCGGCGAAAGGCCAAGTCGCGGTAGTCCCACCAGCTGTAAACCTTGGGCTCTTGCGTGAACAGCCGTAGGCTGTCGTGCAGGCCCAGCGCCATGATCTGGACCAGTTGCTCGCGCTCTTGCGGTGTGCAGTGAATGCTGCCTTCGAGGGCCGGGTCCCACACGTCGCGCGCATCCATGGTGATGTTCATGTCGCCCATGAGCACCAGTTGCCGATGCTGATTCAACTCGTGCGGCAGCCACGCGCGTAGCGCCTCGAGCCAACGCATTTTGTAAGCAAACTTGTCGCTGTCGGGCGCTTGACCGTTGGGAAAATAGCCGTTGATCACGCGCAGCGTGCCAGTCTTCAGCGGCAGCGTGGCGGCGATGAGCCGAGACTGTTCATCGGCAAATTGTGGGTTGTTGCGCACCACGTCTTGCATGGGCATTCGGCTAAGCAAGGCCACACCGTTGTAGGTTTTTTGCCCGTGCCAAACGGCGTGCCAGCCGGCTTCGGCCAAAGCCTGGGCCGGAAACTTGTCGTCGGCCAGCTTGAGCTCTTGCAGCCCAAGCACATCGACCGGGTTGGCCTCAAGCCAGTCCAACACCTGCGGCAGCCGCACCCCAAGCGAGTTCACGTTCCACGTGGCGATTTGCATGCGTGCATTATGGGCCAGCGTGGGGCGCCCCGTTAGGCAGCCGCGGCAAAGGGTGATAGCATCAAACGCTGTCAGTGCGCTTGCGCCTTGTTCCAAGGCCAACGTTCAACGGGAAGCAGGAGGGGTGTAACACCCTAACCTGCGCTGCCCCCGCAACGGTAAGCGGCCGCGTCGCGTTCATGCGCGACGCCGGGTATGTCGAATCCACTGGGTGCGTGATGCGCCTGGGAAGGTCACATGCTTTGTGCCGTGAGCCCGGATACCGGCTGACAAGGTGGCGTCGTGTCTGTGGAGATGGCGCCGTATCGCTTGGAAGGTCGGGGAAGGCCGTCCGGGCTTATCACGGTTGGATGGTTTCATGCAAACGAATTCGGTAAGGTCGCCCGCAGGGCGAGGGTTGCCGCTTGGCCTTGGGCTGTTGGCGGTGGGCGTGGCATGGCAAGCGCTGGCGCAGGTGCCGCAGGTGCCGCAGGTGGTCAGCCTGCCCGAGGTGGTGGTAACGGCCACGCGGGTGGCCACGCCGCTTGAGGACGTGGTGCGCGACGTGACGGTGTTGGGGCGGGAAGAAATTGAGGCCTCGGGCGCGGCCAGTCTGGTGGAGTTGTTGGCTGGCTTGCCCGGTGTGCAGGGCGTGGGGGATTCGCGTCTTTATATTCGCGGCGCCGAGGCGCGCATGACCGCGGTGTACGTGGACGGGGTGCGGGTTGACCGGCAAGACGCGTTAACCGCTGGCGGCGGGGCACCGTGGCAGGTGTTGCCGCTGCACAACGTGCAGCGCGTTGAGGTGCTGCGTGGTGCGGCAAGTAGCCTTTACGGCAGCGACGGCATGGGTGGGGTGGTGCTGATCACCACTCTAGCGTCGGCCGAGCAAGGCCCAACCACCCAAGTGGCGGTGGGCTTGGGTGCGCAGCAGCAGCGCGTGGCCAACGTAAGCCTTAACCGCACGGTGG
>JALRBF010000021.1 GCA_023262365.1 Burkholderiaceae bacterium | reverse complement strand
CATGCGCTGGCAGCAGACATGATTGCCGCGCACCTAGCTGCGCGTCCTTCTCCGGTGCCGCTGCCCGTGGCGCGCGCACTCGACCCGGGGCGTGCGTGGCTTAAACAACTACGAAGCGGCGCCACCGTCGTCTAGCTCTGCATCGCCGACCACAACGTCTGTAACGTTGCGTTGGTTGTGCCGAAAAGCCAGGCCAACTGGGGCGCCGTCGGTTCGACATTCTGTTTAGTTCCAAAGTAAACGCATTCGCCCCCCCGCCTTTTGTAAGGGTTAGCCAAGCATGCCACTACAATAAGGAAATTCCGCGGGTTATTTCAAAATTGAAATAATCTGTTACCATTCGCTCCTCAAATGTCAGCCCAGGTTTACGCCCATGACCCACGTTGTCACCGAATCCTGTATCAACTGCAAGTACACCGATTGTGTCGATGTCTGCCCAGTGGACTGCTTTCGAGAGGGGCCGAACTTCCTCACCATTGACCCAGACGAATGCATTGACTGCGCCGTGTGCATTCCCGAGTGTCCAGTCTCGGCCATTTACGCCGAAGAAGACGTCCCAGCCGACCAGCAGCACATGATCGCGCTCAATGTGGAGCTGGCGCGCCTGCCCAACTGGCCCAGCATCACCCGACGCAAGGCCCCAGCGGCCGACGCTGACGAGTGGCAAAACGTCACCGACAAACTGCAGCACCTGCAACGCTAGCCCACGCCGCCTTTAGTAGCGGCCCGCTTTTTTATTCATGACCGATACACTCGCCACCCCTTCTCCCACCGAAGCCGACGCCGTCATCATTGGCGCCGGGCCGGTTGGCCTGTTTCAGGTTTTTGAACTCGGCCTGCTCGAAATCAAAGCCCATGTAATTGACACCCTACCCTACCCTGGCGGGCAACCGGTTGAGCTGTACCCCGACAAACCGATTTTTGATATCCCGGCCGTGCCGGTGTGCACCGGGCGCGAGCTCACCGACGCGCTGCTCAAGCAAATCGAGCCCTTTGGCGCCACCTTTCACCTGGGCCAAGAGGTTACAGAAGTTGAGCCACAACCAGACGGCAGGTTTTTGCTCACCACCTCCAAGGGCACCGTACTGCTCACGCGCACCATCTTTATTGCCGCAGGCGTGGGCGCGTTTCAGCCCCGCACCCTTAAGGTCGAAGGCATTGAGGCCTTTGAGGGCCAACAGGTTTTTTACCGAGTCAAAAACCCAGCGGACTTTGCTGGAAAAAACCTCATGGTGGTCGGTGGCGGCGACTCGGCACTGGACTGGGCCCTTAACTTTGCCACCGCTGAGGCGCACCGCGCCGAGAGCGTGATTTTGGTGCACCGCCGGGACGGCTTTAAGGCCGCACCGGCCAGCGTGGCCAAAATGCGCGAGCTGTGCGAGGCCTTGGAAATGCAGTTTTTGGTGGGGCAAGTCACCGGCCTAGACTTGGCCAACGGCACCCTGCAAGGCGCCAAGGTCACGGGCAGCGATGGCGTTACCCGCGTGGTACCGCTGGACGCGATGCTGGTGTTCTTTGGACTCTCGCCCAAGCTCGGCCCCATTGCGCATTGGGGGCTGGACATTGAGCGCAAACAATTGCTGGTGGACACCGAAAAGTTCTCCACCAACGTACCAGGCATTTTTGCTGTGGGCGACATCAACACCTACCCAGGCAAGAAAAAGCTGATTCTCTCGGGCTTTCACGAATGCGCCTTGGCCGCGTTTGGTGCTGCGCCATTCATCTTTCCCGAGAAAAAAATTCACCTCCAGTACACCACCACCAGCCCCAAGCTGCATAAGGTGCTGGGCGTAGAAACCCCGGTGTTTGACTGAGCATGACACGCTTTGCTGAGCATGGCGTGGTCGTCACCGGTGCCGCCAAAGGGCTGGGGCAAGCCATTGTGCAAGCCTTTTTGCAAGAGGGCGCGCGCGTGGCCGCGCTTGACCTTGACCACGAAGCCCTGCAACAAACCTGGCACGGCGCCAGCCTGCAACCCACGGTTTGCCTGGCCGTGGATGTACGCCAACACGACGCCCTAGACGCCGCGCTGGAACAAGCCCAGCAGGCCCTGGGCACGCTTGACGTGATGGTGGCCAACGCCGGCATTGGCCTGCGGGTGCCGGCGCTGGACATTGACGCGGCGGATTTTGAGCGCGTGATCGACACCAACCTCAACGGCTTGTTTTACTGCAACCGGCTGGCGGCCAAACGCATGCCAGCCACAGGGGGTGCGGTGGTCAACATGGCCTCGGTCATGGGTTTGTCGGGCGGTATTTTTCCGCACGCCGTGTACCAAGCCAGCAAAGGCGCGGTGGTTAACCTCACCCGCGCTTTGGCGCTGGAATGGGGCCCGCGCAACATTCGCGTCAATGCGGTGGCCCCCACGTTTGTGCGCACCCCGCTCACCGAGGGGCTGTTTGCCGACGCCCAGCGCAAGCAAGCGGTCATGGCCACCGCGGCGCTGGGGCGCTTGCCCGAACCGGCTGATATCGCGCACGCGGTGCTGTTTTTGGCCAGTGCGCAAGCGCGCTGCATTACCGGCCACACGCTGGCGGTAGACAGCGGCTACCTCGCACGCTAGCCCACAGCCCAATGGCTGCAGCCGCGGCCAGTACCCACCAAGAAGCCGACCAGCCGCCCCCCGTGGCCACCGCCCATGCCACCAGTGGCGGGCCCAAAAACTGTCCGGCGGCCATGCACTGCTGAACAAATCCCATGGACGTGGCCACCATCTCGTCCGAGGGTGCCAAGCGCACACCCAGCGAAAACAAAGCCCCCGGTATGCAGCCGCCAACCGCCGAGAAGCACACCACCGCGCCGTAACGCCACGCAAACGACACCTGCTCGCCGGCTTGAAACGCCACCCACGTGGCCGCGGCCATGGTAACGAACCCCATCGACAGCAACGTCTCGTACCGCCAGCCGCGATGCAACAGCCGGCCCGAGGCCACGTTACCCGTCATGTTGGCCAAGGACGCCAAGCCGGTGAGTATGCCGGCGTGCGCGCCGCCAATACCCGCTTGCGCATACACCGAAGGCAAAAAACCAATCACGGTGATCCACTGCGTGGAATAACAACCAAACGCCAACGCCACACGCCGCACACCCGGCGTCTTGAGCGTGGTGACCAGCTTGGCTGCCCAAAGCGACCAAAACGCGGTGTTGGCCTCGGTGGTGCGTGAATCGGGCGGCAAAAAGCGCCAGAGCAATCCACTCATTAACGCCGAGACACCGGCAAGCCCAAGCCACAACCCTTCCCAGTTGACGGCGGCAAGCACCGCTGCGCCAACCAACATGGCAGTGGCGGTTCCAATGGGCATATACGCACCCCACCAGCCGAGATAAAGCGACAAGCGGCTGGGCTCCACCAGTCGTCGTATCAGACTAGGCGCAGGCAGCGCCGACATCAAAAAGCCAGCGCCTTCGATGCCCCGCCAAAGCAACAGCGCCTCGGGACTGTTTGAAGTGGCGCCACCGAGGCCCGCGAGGGCCAGCAGCAGTTGACCCAAAACCAAACACCGCTTCAAACCGATGCCGTCTGCGAATAAACCAACCAGCATGCCCACGCTCATGCCCGCAAACGAAATGGCCGAGAGCAAAAACCCGGCTTGAACCAAGGTGACGTCAAGGGTGGCTTGCAACACCGGTATGGCGGGCGCCATCTTGCCAATGTGCATGGCAGCCACCACGCCCGAGGCAATGGCCAGGTACGCAATCCAGCGAGAAGGGTGTTTTGACACGAGCAAAGGTAAGGCCAAGCAAACGGGCCAACGGGTTAAACCAACGTATTATGACGACACGCCACCTCGCACCCCGTTGCCGTAGCCTGTTGTTTGCCCATGCCCCACGTCAGCACCCTCGCGCTGTTTACCTTGGCCACGCTGTGCGCGGCCGCCTTGGGGGCGTGGCTTGCCGCGCTACCCTACCGGCTGCCGGTACGCTGGGGGTGGGAGACCACGGCAACGCCCACACCACGTGCGGCGCGCTGGGCTGGCGCCGGGCTGATGGCCACTGCCGCCGCAGGTGTGACCTGGCGGTGGGGCCTGAGCGCGGCGTCACTGGCCGTCGTGGCGTTGTGTGTGATGCTGTTGCTGGCGAGTGCCATCGACGCGCGACTGATGTTGTTGCCCGACATACTCACCATGGGTGCGATGTGGCTGGGGTTGTTGGTGAACAGCTTGGGTTGGTTTGCCCCGCTGCAGGACGCGGTGTGGGGCGCCGCCTTGGGCTACGTTAGCCTGTGGCTGGTGGCACACGCATTTGTGCGATGGCGCGGCCAAGAGGGAATGGGGCACGGGGACTTTAAGCTCGCTGCCGCGGGCGGCGCTTGGCTAGGCATTACGCAAGTCCCCTGGCTACTTTTGTTGGCCTCAGCCATGGGAGCGGCATGGGGCCTGTGGCGCACGCTAAGCGGGCGTGCCGCGTCTCAGCCGTTTCCATTTGGGCCGTTTTTGGCCGTGGCAATTTATTTGCTGCTCGTCTTAGGTGGCTTGTAAATGCTTGCGCCCATCCCACACGTAATTTACGCACACGGCTTTCGTAGTTCGCCCGCCTCGGCCAAAGCGCAAATGCTGGCACGTTGGCTCACCGCACGGCAGATGGGCTTTTCGTGCCCTAACCTAGACATTGAGCCCGCGCGTGCGTTGGAAACCTTACACGCCAGCGTGGACCAGGCATGGGCGCAAGGCCATGCGGTGCGTCTGGTGGGCAGCTCACTGGGGGGCTTTTATGTCTCGCACCTTATGCAACGCCACCCCCAGCGCGCGCAGCTGCGCGCGCTGGTAATCAACCCGGCAATCGACCCCGCACGCGACTTGGCCCCCTACGTTGGCCCCATCCAAGGCTGGCACGATGCACGCCCCATGCGTTTTGAGGCGGCCTACCTCGAGCAACTGCACCAAATGACCGTGGGCATCACCGATGCCAGCCGCTACGGGCTGCTGGCGGCCACCGGCGACGAATTGATTGACTGGCGCGACATGGTGGCACGCTACCCCGGCGCCCTACACCACGTGGTGCAGGGTTCAGACCACGCCATGTCGGATTTTGCCCAGCACTGGCCCGCAATGGCCAAGTGGCTGTTGCAATAAAAGCTACGCGCCGGGGCCCAGAATTGACATCGGCTTGGCGTGGGCGTCGCGCTCAAACTTGGCACCTTGCTCAACCTGCGCCAAAAACTCCGCCAACAATCGATTAAAGCTCTCCGGCTCTTCCAAATTGATGGCATGCCCAGCCCCGGGCAGCACCGCCAATTGCGAGGTGGTGATGGCGCGCTTGAGCATGAGCGAGGGCTCCAGACAGGGCTCGTCCTCATCGCCCGTCATGATGAGCGTGGGCACCTTGATGGCGCCAATGGCATCGGTTAGGTCGTACAAGCTGGGGCGCTTGGCCTGGTATCCGCGCATG
Organism: Burkholderiaceae bacterium; assembly: GCA_023262365.1. GTDB lineage: Bacteria > Pseudomonadota > Gammaproteobacteria > Burkholderiales > Burkholderiaceae_C > RS62. Next base: position 9,709 of record JALRBF010000021.1, on the reverse strand, counting down.
GTGTTGGCCGAGCCCACCGCCGGGTGCTCGGCCAGCCGTTGCACAAACTCGGCAAAGCCCTGCGGGTCTTTGGCGCGAAACTGCACCCGCGCCGGACCATGGCCGTACGTTTGCGCCAACTTCTGCATGCCCTCGCGCGCAATGGTGTCGGCCAGCGCCAACGCCTCGCGCTGAAAATTGGCATACGCCGCTGGGTGCGAGCCCGTGCCCACCCCGGCCAAGGTTAACGACAACGCACGCGCGCTCGACTCGGCTGTGCCAAACGCCATGCCAAAGTGCAGCGCGGCAAACGCCCCCATGGACAAGCCCACCACATGCGCGCGCTCAATGCCCAAGGCGTCCATCACGCAGCGCAAGTCGTCACGCGCGCGCTGCTGCGAGTAGCTTGCCACATCGGGCGGCACCTCGGACGGGGTGTAGCCACGGGCGCTGTACGTAATGCAGCGATAACGCCGCGAAAAATACCGCACCTGCGGCGCCCAACTGCGGTAGTCGCCGGCAAATTCGTGCGCAAACACCAACGCCGTACCCTGCCCGGCCTCCTCCACGTAAAGCGATACGTTGTCGTCGGTTTGAATGTGGGGCATGGCGTTGGCCTTTCGTTGAATGCAGGAAGCTGGCTGCGATGGTATCGTGTTTGCCTATTTTTTTCACCACGCCTCTTACCTGCCACCGTGTCCTCTACCCGCGCCACCCTCGTCCTGCAGCGCCTTAGGCAACCCTTTGCCCTGCACCCATACGCCTACCGCGACCATGGTGGCGCCCACTGGGCAGCTCAAGCATTGGGGGTTGACCTGCACCTCGTGGTCAAAACGCTGGTGTTTGTGGACGACACCAACAAACCGTTGCTGGTGCTTATGCACGGCGACGCCGAGGTCTCGACCAAAAAACTGGCGCAGTCCACGCAACGCAAACGCGTGTCGCCGGCTGCGGTGGCGTTGGCCGAAAAGGTCACGGGCTACCAAGTGGGGGGCATCTCACCCCTGGGCACGCGCCAGCCGCTGCCCGTGGTGGGGCAGGCAAGTCTTGCCACGCTACCCACGATTTACCTCAACGCCGGGCGGCGCGGCTTGCTGTTGTCGATTCAACCCCAGCAGCTCGAGCAAGCGCTAACGCTGACGTGGGCGGACTGTCGTCAGCCGACAGAGTAGCCGTCAACAAACGCCAGGTTGGCGCTTGAGTTGGCTTGCCGAATCGGAAGAATGGCTTGATAGGCCTCGCTTGCATACCAGCCCTCGGCGGCTTGCCGACTCGGAAACTCGATCACCACCGTGCGTGAGCCCACTGGCTCGCCCTCGAGCTGGGTTGACGTACCACCGCGCACCACGTACCGAGCGCCAAAAGGTTGCAGCGTCTCGGGCATTTGCGCGGCGTACGCAGCGTAGCCCTCGGGGTTGGTCACCGTCACGTGACCAATCAAGTAACACTTCGTCATGACGCCACTCCTGTTTGGCCAAGATGAGCGTAGCTTACACTGATAACCAAGCTTGGCCCTATCGTGCATTGCGGCGATAGGCAGTTAGCATACAAACCCTGATTCTGACGAAATTCACACCATGGCATCCGAGCCGCTCATTTCAAAGTACATGAGGCGAGTCGCCTTCGGCTGTCCGCCGCAGCAGGCGTTGCCGGCCGACCCGGTCGCATGGGCGCAGACGCAGGTCGACGCCGAACCACCCATCGATATTGTCGAAGCCGATGGCTCACGCCGCGCCGACCTGCCGCCCGACATAACGTTGCGCTGGGACATGAACGACATCATGCTGGCCTGGCAAGCGCATTCCGATGCCGAAGACGCGTCCTTTGCCCGCGCCAAGGGCGTTCCCGCGCAAGAATTTCAGCGACTGCACCAAGAAACCATGCACCCCTACTGGCAACTCGAGCCATGGAAAGAGGTGCAAGCCCGAGTCACCACGGCACGTTATGGTGCGAGTCCGGTATTTGAAAAGCTGTGGCACTTTTGGGCCAACCACTTCATGGTCGCGCCGGGCAATCAACGCAACGAGGTCTTGGTAGGACCCTACCAGCGCATGTTGCGCCAACGCATGACGGGCTCATTTCGTGACATGCTTTGGCACGCAGTCACACATCCGGGCATGCTCAGCTATTTGGACAACAACCGCAACACGGGGCCCAACTCGGTCGCCGTCAAGCGTGGCTGGACCCAAGACAGCATCAATGAAAATTTGGGCCGCGAGTTGCTTGAGTTGTTTACGGTATCCACGCAAGCGGGGTACCAGCAAGCAGACGTTGAACAAGCCACACTTGTACTCACCGGGTGGGGCATTCACCGCGCGGACAAGTGGCGCAAACCCGGACGCCCGCTAGGCACCTACTTTGACTACGATAGGCACGAGGCGGGTAGTCAAACCATCATGGGTAAGCGCTACAGCAATTTTTTTAGCCCAGGCAAAAAACTCGAAGCACTCGTTACCGACTTGGCGCAGCATGAGTGGACAGCCAAACACATCGCCACCAAGCTGTGCGTCTATTTCGTGGACGATAACCCGCCCGTGCGGGCTGTTGAGGCGGTAACGCAAGCCTTTGTAAAAAGTTCGGGACACCTGCCAACCGTCCATAAAGCGTTGCTGGCCCAATGTTGGGAGACGATAGAGGAGACCCGCAAGTTTGGCTCACCGGAGAGCTGGTTTGTGCAAACCCTCACCATGCTGGACATGGAGCCGCCAAGAATCATCCCCTTAACTCGCGACTCACGCGGAATCAAAACACCTTATTTGTTGGGGGACCTAGGGCAGCCTCTGCCACGCTGCCCACAGCCCAATGGTTGGCCGATTCGGTCGGTGGAGTGGATTTCAAAGGAAGCGCTAGAGCGGCGAGCCAGAATACTGGAACAGATGGTGCGACGGCGCGGCACCATGGTCGATTTCAATCCACAAGACGCGCAGCGTGTTTCTGACCTGCTGCGGCGCGTCATTCAACGCGAAATGGCGTCCGATCACCCAACCCGCGCCCTCATTCAAGATGCACTAAAGTCGCAGCAAGTGGCCACCGCCGTCGTACTCACCCACGTCTCGCCAACCATGCTTTGGAGCTAGCCATGGATCGTCGGCAATTCATGCAAACCACCTCAGCGGGCATGGCGCTGGCCGCTGCACCGCGGGCCTGGTCGTCGCAAGACACCAACGGACGCCTGATGATCGTGCTGCTGCGCGGCGGGATGGACGGCCTTTGCGCAGCGCCACCCATTGACGACGCCGACTACCTGAGAACCCGGCCCAGCACCGCGGTACGCAGTGACCTGGCGCTGGACAATGGTTTTGCCCTACACCCCACCTTAACTGGCCTGCACGACTTTTGGCGCGCCAACCAACTGGCCGTGGTGCACAGCACCGGATTCAAGTACACCGGGCGCTCACACTTTGAGGGGCAAGACATCATGCAATCGGGTGTTGCCAAGCCCTACGCGTCGGCCTCGGGGTGGGTCGGCCGAGCCATGACAGCAGCCAACACCGCCGGAGGCGTCTCGATCTCGATTCCTATGCCGTTAATTCTGCGCGGCAATTCCAACGCGACAACGCAGTTCCCCAATTGGATGCCCACGCTTCGCGAGGGCACCGCAAGGTCGTTGCAGCAACTGTGGGGCGGCGACGAGTCGCTGCAGCCATTTGCCGACTCGATTGCCCGAGACAACCTAGCGCGACGGCAAGGGCCGATGAACAAAGAGAGGTTCATGAATGCCCGCTCGCTCGAAGGACTTGCCAAGTTGGCCTCGGCGCAAATGCGCCGCGACGATGGTCCTCGGGTTGGCCTTATTGATGTGCGCAATGGGTTTGACACGCACGCCGGACAAGGTGCCGAACAGGGTGCGCACGCGCAACGGCTTAAAGACTTAAACCGCCTGGTCACGGCCTTTGCCCAAGGTATGGGCGAGAAGTGGCAGGAAAGTTTGTTGGTCACGGTAACCGAGTTCGGTCGCACAGCCGCCGAGAACGGCACCAACGGCACCGACCACGGCGTGGGTTCATGCTGTTTTTTGGCCGGCGGTTTGGTGGGTCAATCCAAGGTATATGCCGACTGGCGTGGCCTTAAAAAGGCGCAGCTGTTTGAAGAACGCGACCTGCCCGCCACCATCGATGTGGCTGCCGTTTACGCCAAGGTGCTAGAGCGAGTCTTTGGCCTAGCCCCTGCCACCATCAAAGGGTCGATAATGGCGCATGATTCCAGCCCACACTTGCGCGGCTTACTCGGCCTGGCCTAACCCCACCACGCGCGAGGCCAGCGGCCCACGGGGTGTATGCACGGCGCGCGCGTATGCTTGAGCCGCACACACTGGCGATCATCGCGCTCATATTTTTTGCCGGTGGCTTGGTCAAAGGCATGGTGGGGTTTGGTCTGCCCACCATTGGCATTGGGCTGGGCGCGCTGGTGCTCGATATTCCAACGGCCATGATGCTGATTGCCATTCCCACGGTGCTTACCAACGCCTGGCAGGTTTGGATTAACGGCAACCCGCGCGAACTGCCCCGGCATTTTTGGGTGTTCTTGGTGGCGGCCTTGCTGCCCATTCCGCTGGGTATTGCCACCTTGGTTTACTTGCCTCAGTTTCCGTATGAGCGTTTGCTGGGCGGCGTGATTTTGATTTACTCGCTGTGGTCGCTGCTGATTACGGACCGTACCTTGCCGTGGCTGGCCCACTGGCGTGCGGCGGTGCTTGCGGGATCGGCCAACGCCGTACTCACCGGCATGACTGGGTGCTTTTCGGTGCCAGGGGTGATGTATTTGCGCGGCTTGGGGCTAAACAAATCCGAACTGTTGCGGGCCATGGGCATGCTCTACCTGGTCTCGGCGCTTGGCATGTGGGCGTCGCTGGCGGGCCTGGGCCAAGGCACGGTGCAGCTGGGCATGGCCTCGCTGGTGGCTTGCCTACCGGTTGGGCTGGGGGTGCTGCTGGGCAACCAGCTCAACCGCAGGCTCTCCGAACATCACTTCAAACATATGTTTTTGTGGATTTTTGGCGGCATTGGCTTGGCGCTGCTGGTGATGTCCTGACCCCACCGGGCGCCCCAGCGGCGGCGCATGAACCCGTGCCCAGGCACAGGCACACCGCGGCGTGAACCGACGGTTGCCGGGTGTGGTCGAAAATTTTTCCCAGATAACTTACCATAGGGCGCATGCACCCGCCCTTGGCCCTTACCTCCAGCCCACCCCACACCTGGGGCGGCACCGTGTACGGCGTCATGCTCAACCACCCGCCCGCGCTTGAGGCTTTAGGCGAGGCCGCGCACCAGGCACCGTACCAAGCGCCGCCCAAAGCGCCTGTGCTTTACATCAAGCCGCGCAACACGCACGCCGGCCCCGGTGCTGTCACCATTCCCCCCGACGTGAGCCAAATTGAAGTGGGTGCCTCGTTGGGCTTGGTCATTGGGCAGGTGGCCCGCGGCGTCAAGGCGGCAGAGGCACTCAATTATTTGGCGGGTTACGTCACCGTGGCCGATTTGCGCATACCCCACACCACTTACTACCGCCCCTCGGTTAAGCTGATTGCGCGCGATGGCTTTTGCCGCATGAGCGACACGTGGACGCCCCGTGCCGCTGTTGCAAACCCCGACGAACTCACGGTAAAGGTATGGTTAGACGATGCGTTGGTGCACCAAACCACCACCGGCCAGCGGGTGCGGGGTGCCGCGCAGCTGCTGGCAGACGTGAGCGAATTCATGACGCTTGACCCCGGCGACGTGCTGCTGCTGGGGGTCTCGCACGGCGCGCCGTGCGTGCAGCCCGGCCAAAGCAGCCGCATTGAAATCGACGGGCTGCCACCTTTGACCAACCACTACCTCACCACCCTGGAGCTGCCATGAGGGTCGCGCGCGTTGTTCACGGCGGGGCGATTCATACCGCGTACCCCGTGGCAGACCATCCGCAGCACCTGCAGTTAGCCAATGGCGAGGTGGTTGGCGCGGCCAAGGTGCAATGGCTGGCGCCCTTTGAGCCGCGTACCATCGTGGCGCTGGGCCTGAACTACGCCGACCACGTCAAAGAGCTTGCCGGCGAACTCACGCTCACCAAGCAAGACGAGCCACTGGTATTTTTAAAAGGCCCCAACAGCGTGGTGGGACATGGCGGCCACACACCCAAGCCAGCCGACGTGGCGCACATGCACTACGAATGCGAGCTGGCGGTGGTAATAGGCCGCACCACGCAGCGCGTGCCCGCTGAGCACGCGCTGGCCCACGTGCTGGGTTACACCATCTGCAACGACTACGCGTTTCGCGAGTACCTAGAAAACTGGTATCGGCCCAACTTGCGCGTCAAAAATCGCGATCGGTCCACCGCACTGGGTCCATGGCTGGTGCCAGCCAACGAGATACCCGACCCGCAAAACCTGGGCCTGCGTACCCTAGTCAACGGCCACGTGGTGCAACAAGGCCACACCAGCCACATGATTCACAGCGTAGCCAACCTCATCGCCTACCTCAGCGGCTTCATGACGCTGCAGTCCGGCGACGTGATTCTTACCGGCACCCCCGATGGGGTGACGCCGGTGCAAGTGGGCGACGAAGTCGTCACGGCCATCGATGGCCTGGGCGAGTTGGTTAACCATGTTGTCTCTGCCCCCTAACACCGCCCAACCCCATGACACGAATCGACCACCTCATCAATGGCCAATCCAAGGCCGCAGCCAACTACTTTGAAACCATCAACCCCGCCACCCAGCAGCCACTGGCAGAGGTGGCTGAGGGCAACGCACAAGACGTGAGCGCAGCCGTGCAAGCGGCCAAAGATGCTTTTCCAAATTGGGCGGGCAAACCTGCCGCCGAACGCGCCAAAATCATACGCCGCCTGGGCGACCTGATTGCCCAGCACGTGCCCGAGTTGGCACAAACCGAAACCCAAGACACCGGGCAAGTGATTGCCCAAACCGGCAAGCAACTGGTGCCGCGCGCGGCCGACAACTTTTACTACTTTGCCGAAATGTGCACCCGAGTCGACGGGCACACCTACCCCACCCCCACGCACCTCAACTACACGCTGTTCCACCCGGTCGGGGTATGCGCGCTGATTTCGCCGTGGAATGTGCCGTTCATGACGGCCACGTGGAAAGTGGCGCCTTGTTTGGCATTTGGTAACACCGCGGTGCTCAAGATGAGCGAGCTCTCGCCGCTTACCGCCTCGCGCCTGGGCCAACTGGCGCTCGAGGCTGGCGTACCACCGGGGGTACTTAACTTGGTGCACGGCACGGGCAAAGCCACGGGCGAACCGCTGGTGTCGCACCCTGACGTGCGCGCGATTTCGTTTACCGGCTCCACCGTTACCGGCAACCGCATCGTACAAACGGCTGGCTTAAAAAAGTTCAGCATGGAGCTGGGCGGCAAGTCGCCATTCATCGTCTTTGACGACGCCGACCAACAGCGCGCCCTGGATGCCGCGGTGTTCATGATTTTCTCTAACAACGGTGAGCGCTGCACCGCCGGTAGCCGCATCTTGGTGCAGCAGTCGATCTACGCCGACTTCGTGCAAAAGTTTACCGAGCGCGCCAAGCGCATTGTGGTGGGCGACCCGCTAGACGAAGCCACCACCGTTGGCCCCATGATCACACCGCAGCACTTGGCCAAAGTCACGCACTACATCGAGCTCGGTGGCCAAGAGGGTGCCACCATGCTTTGCGGTGGCATGGACAAGCCCAGCTACGCCCCGGCGCTGCCAGCACACGTAGCCAAGGGCAACTACGTATGGCCCACCGTGTTTGCCGACGTGGACAACCGCATGAAGATTGCCCAAGACGAAATTTTTGGGCCGGTGGCGTGCCTGATTCCGTTTCGTGACGAAGCACACGCCATTGAACTGGCCAACGACATTGCCTACGGCTTGTCCAGCTACGTGTGGACGGAAAACCTGGGCAAAGCACACCGTGTGGCCGCCGCCGTAGAGGCCGGCATGTGCTTTGTGAACAGTCAAAACGTGCGTGACCTGCGCCAACCCTTTGGCGGCACCAAAGCCAGCGGCACCGGCCGCGAGGGCGGCACCTGGAGTTACGAGGTGTTTTTGGAGCCCAAAAACGTCGCCGTCTCACTGGGCCAGCACCACATTCCCCATTGGGGCGTATAAGATCACTCGAGAGGTCCGGTATGGGAACCCTTGCTCTAGCCGCCAAAATCACCCATGTGCCCAGCATGTACTTGTCTGAGTTGCCCGGGCCACGCCAAGGCTCGCGCCAAGACGCCATTGACGGGCATCGCGCCATCGGCCAGCGCTGCCGCGACCTAGGTGTAGACACCTTGGTGGTGTTTGACACCCATTGGTTGGTCAATGCCAGCTACCACATCAACTGCGCGGCGCACTTTAAAGGCACCTACACCAGCAACGAGTTGCCACACTTTATTGCCAACATGGCCTTTGAGTCGCCGGGCAACCCCGAATTGGGCAGGCTGCTGGCGCAGGTTGCCAATGACATGGGCGTTGAGACTTTGGCGCACGACCGCACCAGCCTACACCCCGAGTACGGCACACTGGTGCCGCTGCGCTACATGAACGCGGATCAGCACTTCAAGGTCATCTCCGTCTCGGCCATGTGCATGGCGCATTACCTCAACGACAGCGCCCGACTGGGCTGGGCCCTGCGCCGCGCCGTTGAAGACCACTACGACGGCACCGTGGCGTTTTTTGCCAGCGGCAGCCTTAGCCACCGCTTTGCACAAAACGGCCTGGCGCCCGAGTTTGGCTTCAAAATTTGGAGCCCCTACCTTGAGCACATGGACCGCGAGGTGCTGCGCATGTGGCAGCATGCCGAGTGGGCACCGTTTTGCGACATGCTGCCCGAGTACGCCAGCAAGGGCCACGGTGAAGGCTTTATGCACGACACGGCGATGCTGCTGGGCGCCTTGGGCTGGTCGGCTTACGACGCACCGGCAGAAATCGTCACGCCCTACTTTGGCGCCTCAGGCACCGGGCAACTCAACGCCGTGTTTCCCGTTACCCCCCAAGACGGGGCGCGGATTCCGGCCCCCACAGCAAGCAGCGCACAAGGCTACACGCCGGTGTCGGTTCGTTTGTAGGCGCAGGTGCACCATGCCCCATCTCATCGTTACCTACACCGGGCAGCTTGACGCAGAAACCGACATGCGCGCCCTATGCCGCCAACTGGCCCACACCCTGCGCACAGTGCCCGACGATGCCGGCAAGCCGGCGTTTCCCACCGGCGGCATTCGGGTGTTGGCCTACCCATCGGCCCACCACGCCGTGGCCGACGACGGTGCGGCTGGCGCAGCCGCCAGCGGCCAAGACGACTACGCTTTTATGTACCTCAACCTGCGCATGGGCGAGGGGCGCAGTTTAGCCACCCAGCAACGCGCCGGTGACGCGATTGCCCAAACCACCCACGCGCACATGGCCGGCGTCATGGCCAAGCGCTACCTTGGCATTACGGTGCAAGTGGACGTGGGGCAAGAAGCTTACGACAACAAACACAGCAACATTCACCCCCTGTTTGCCAACCAGTAACCCCCCACCATGCTTGACGACGCGTCCATTCAATCGCTTGCCCACCAGCTAGACCAAGCCGAGCAAAGCCGCACCCAGTTGCGGCATTTCTCGCGTCAACACACACAAATGACCATTGAAGACGGCTACCGCATCAGCCGCGCGTGGGTGGCGCTTAAGTTGGCCCGCGGCCAACGCGTGATTGGTCACAAAATCGGCCTCACCAGCCGCGCCATGCAGCAAGCCAGCCAAATCACCGAACCCGACTACG